>CAZFUR010000259.1:0-3656 GCA_964522245.1 uncultured bacterium
TTTTTCACCAAAAAATATCCAAATATCAGAAAAACTATATTCGGCAACCACACCGCCACAAACGGAGCCAACATGCCCGATTTACCCATCGCAATAGACATAACCGACAACCCGTAGTAAGCCAAAAAAACCAATATCGATATACCTATCCCTTTAACAAAACCACCCCTTTGTGTTTTTATCGCAAACGGAATCCCGATCAAAACAGCTATTATGCATACAAACGGAAATGCTATCTTGTTATGCAAATCAACCAGTATTTTTCTGTACAACTTTTTGTTTTTGTTGTGCATACCCAAATATCTCAAAAGTGCTCTGAAATTCATAGCCGTTATACTCCTGTGACTATTCTCTATATCCTCAGGGGTAATCTCGTAAGGCATCATTTTTCTAGAAAAGTAACCGTCCTTATTCCTATCTTTCGCAAACGATGATTCAGGAATTCCTTCAGAAGTGTAATAAAAAATGTTACCGTCAAAAAACCACCACTGATTGTTTACCCACTTGACAGATTTAGCGAATATTTTCCTCTCGATACTCCCCTTCTCATCAAATTCTCGCACAGTGACATTAGTCATCTCACCGGTCTTAAAATTAAACGATTCTATAAACCAATCCCTGTTAGATGATGGATTCCGAAAAGGCAAATTCCGCCATATCGTGACCAGATCAGACTTTTTACCGTCAAAGATCTCTTCATGCAAAGCGGATTCCTCAAGCGAATATGCACAAATCCACTGATCGTTCACAAAAAATATCACCAATGACAATAATACCCCAACCAATAAAAACGGAGCGATAATCCTGTCTATATGTATGCCCGTTGCCCGCATGGCAACAATCTCATGATGTCTATTCATCAATCCTAAAGAATATAGCAACGACAACAATATCGCCAATGGAGTACTGTTTATCAAAATCACCGGCACACGCAACATATAATAGTGAACAAGTTTCATAATCGGTACTTTATGTTTGAAAAACTCATCCAAATTAATAGATAATTCATAAGTAATATAAAGTATCAAAAATGCGAAAATACAATAAAAAAATGGTGTCATGAATCGACTTATCAGATATCTATCTATAATCTTCATAAAACTCCTACCTACAAGCTATTTTATATAGCAAAACAAAACCTATCGCAAAAAGAAATATGTTTGGAAGCCAAACTATTAGCTCAGGATGAAACGCAGGTTTGTCACTCAACGCTTTGCCAAACAAGGTAAAACCGTAATGCACCGCAAACAAAGATAGACTGATCGGTATACCAACGGTTTTCTCGCTCCTGTGAGTCCTAATCCCCAATGCGACGCCTACAAACAACAACCCCAAACAAGAAAAAGCCAACGATAATCTGGTGTTGATAGCCGTCAATATTTTTGAGATCCTCTTCTTTTGCATAACCATCGCCACTCCACCTGCAGATCGAACTTGTTTTTCCAGATCTTTTTTCTGATGCCAAAGCTCTCGTATGGTATAATCTTTTGTTCGTTTGTGAGTCTTTCTTCTGCCTGTATAATCAGAATCCAGATTCAATTCGATAGGTACAACCCCCATCCTAGCGTGGATAAATGTGGGATTACCGCTGTCATCTTTCTCCTTTTGCTGTTGTTCCAGTAGAACATCATACAGTGTTAAGATGAGTTTTTTTCGATCAATATCCACCTTAAAAGCTCCCCTCTCAGCCTTTATAAATCGTGGAGATGAACCATCTACCTGTTGCTGGATGGAGATGTTTTTCATCTTGTCGCCGTCGGTCTCATCAATATATATCTGGTATCCGTCGAAATGATCTATCACCACACCAGACTCAATTAAGGATGCGGGCGATTTAGTACTTATCTCTCTTTTCAATTTTCTTAATTCATAATGACAAAAAGGAAGTACAATATCATTGATAAAAAGACATATACTCGTTAAGACGATACTCATAATCACAGGACCTAGAATGAGTCTTAACATATTTACACCACAAGCCTTCATGGCGGTTATTTCGCTCTCGGCGGAAAGATGCCCGAAAACCAGCAACGTAGCCGTCAAAAACGCCAACGGCATTGCGTAAGACAAAAGATACGGAACAGAAAAGATAAAAAATTTCAGCAGAAAAACCAAACTGATCTTACCTATGAACAGCTGAATCATCTGAAACAATGTTCCTGTGAAAAGCACAAACGTGAATATCGTCAAGGTAAACAAAAACGACATAATCAGATCTTTGAGTATATATTTATCGAGTATTTTCATCTTTAACATTAAACCGCTATTCTCCTTAAACCGACTTGATCTAGAACCTAACCATGCTACATCAAAATAAATCTGTATGCAATCTTTTATGAACTAAAACTGGATAAACACAACTTTTCAATCAAACTCAATCTAGTTTTTTAGTTTTCCTATATATTCACAATTTTTAATTTAAACATAAAAAAACAGACGTAAAAACTCATATCTTTTCTTAATTTACCGAAAACATCTATCGGGCGGAGGTAGACTTAACAGATAAACTTTGTGGTATTGGTAATTTTTTAAACTCTGAAAATATTGGATAAGAAAAATGAGTGAAAATGACACGTCGAAAAGAAGCAAAATATTACTTGAAGCAGGAACGAACGAGCTGGAAATAGTCGAGTTTATAATAGAAGGTCGTTCTTACGGAATTAATGTAGCTAAGGTGCAATCTATAATAACTTATCCGGATAAAATTATCGCCATACCCAAAAGTCATCCGTCGATAATGGGGATGATAAATTTAAGAGGCGACATACTCTCTATCATCAACCTTAATAAACACCTTGGAAAAAAAGATCCTGAAAATAGAGATCTGTCACGTATAATTGTGTGTAATTTTAATAAAATTCGCGTCGGATTCGCTGTAGACGAGGTGAACCAGATACATAGATTGTCATGGTCTCAAATAGAAGAACCGTCATCACTGTGTTATACGGAAAGTAGTGTTGTAGTATCTGTCGCAAAGCTAGAAGAGAAGATCATTTTACTAATTGATATGGAAAAAATAACCTCAGATATTAATCCCGAATGCGGTCTACAAGTCCCAACTCAAAGCGAATACGACAATATTCCGATAGAAAAATCTGATAAAACCATCTTCATAGCCGAGGATTCCGTTTTTATAAGAACCATGATTCTGGAACACCTCAAGGTAGCTAACTACAAAACGGTTTGTTTTTCTAACGGTCAAGACGCATGGGACGCCATAAGCGCATTTAAGGATGTAGACAATATGCCCGATCACATCAATCTACTGATAAGCGATGTGGAAATGCCGAAAATGGATGGGCTTCATCTTATTCACAACATAAAATCCGATCCAAAATTGAGAGAAATACCCTGTTTGGTTTTCTCTTCTTTGGTAACTCCGGAACTAGCAAAAAAATGCCAATCGGTCGGAGCGGATAACCAGATCAGTAAACCGGAAATTGAGCATCTGCTTGGATTGGTAAACGATCTTGTTATCTAAAATTTATTTGCTATGATACAAAACTTCATCTAAAAGCGGCTGAGATCTCTGTCTCAAAATATCAGACCCAAATCCGAATTTAAAATGAACAAAAAAACGTTTTTTTTATCTAATACGGAAATACCTGTACAAAAATGTAAAATATTAAGAACTCATGTTTGACATAAAAAACAAA
>CAZFUR010000260.1:0-3653 GCA_964522245.1 uncultured bacterium
TCCACGGTTTTTCTGGATGCTAGATGTACTTTTTTATAATCAAATCCCGTAGTATCCACCGAAACGCCCATTTTTTCTAAAACTGTTTTAGAGCGAAACAGGTCGGCTTGATGAATTAACGATTTGGACGGTATACATCCTGAGTTCAGGCATACACCGCCGATTTTATCTTTTTCGATCAGAGCTGTTTTCATACCTAATTCAGATGCCTTCAGTGCCGCTGAGTGTCCACCGGGACCGGAACCTATTATTATCAAATCATAATTCATCAATTGTTTTCCTCATTCGTGAACAAACCATACAGGTTGAGTGTTTGGTTTTACTAATGTCGCCGGATATATTTTCCCCGATTCGGTATCTAAAATTTTGGTTATTATATCATTTTTACCGGAGGCGACAAAATATATATAGTGTGATTTATTTATCAATTTAAAAGTCATAGTTACTCTGTTTTTCGGTGTGATTCCTCTTGGAGCTGTGGTATGGACGACCAATCTTTTGGTTTCGTTTAGCTCTTTGTTGTGAGGAAACAGAGATGCCGTATGACCATCGTTGCCGATCCCTAACAAGATTAGATCAAAACCGACGGTAATTTCTTTTGATAGGAAAAAATCGGTTATTTCCGATTCATAAACTTGTGCCGCTTTGTTTGGGGGTAAAAGTCCGTTTATGCGATAAATATTTTTTTCATCGACCGGTATTTTTGATAAAAACGATTTGTAAGCGGTTGCGAAATTGCTCTTTTCGCTGTTTGGCGGTACACATCTTTCGTCTCCCCAGAAGAAATAAGTTTTTTTCCATGGGAAAGAGTTGATAAAAGGCGACTTAGCCAGTAGCTTATATAAACCGATCGGTGTTTTCCCTCCTGACAGAACAAGGGTAAAAAAATCTTTTTCTTTAACAGATTTTTTAGCGAGATCGCAGATTCCTTTCGCAAGATCGTTGTGCATTAAGTCTAAATCGGCATATTTTTTCAGATTAAGTTTCATTTGAAATTATCCGGTACTCTCCATCGGTTATTCTCTTGATTCGGTATTGCGTCGGCTTCCTCAGGACCCCAAGAACCTGCGGGGTATGGATTTAGTGGATAAAGCGCCGGATTTTTCGACCATTCATCTATTATCGGGTTTAGCAATTCCCACGAGATTTTCATATCGTCGTCTCTTATAAACAAGGTTTGGTCGCCTAGCATACAATCTAGCAGTAATCTTTCGTAAGCGTCCGTGGGATCTTTTTCAAAAATATCTCCGTAATTAAAATCTATGTTAACCGTGCTCATACACAATTTTGGTCCGGGATGTTTTGCCTGTATATTTATTGAGATACCCTCTTTCGGAGTGACGTTGAGAACAATTAGATTTTTAGCAAGTTCATCAGATGAAATGGGGGAAAAAATAGAATGAGGCGGTCGTTTAAAATAGATGGCAATTTCACTGAGTTTTTGAGGTAATCTTTTCCCTGAACGCAGATAAAACGGTACACCTTTCCATCGCCAGTTATCGATCATAAGTTTTGCCGCTACAAAGGTTTCCGTCATAGAATTTTTATCTACACCTTCCTCGTCTATATATGAGCAAGCGGAGATATCTTTCTTTGATCCGGGATAACCTTTGTCGTCATCGATATCCCTAACTATACCTTGTCTATATTGACCTCTTACCACCGAATTGTTCAGTGTTTTCGGTGAGAATGGTTTTATCGCTTCCAATAATTTTACCTTTTCGTTTCGGACATGGTCGGGAGCAAAAGACAAAGGAGGTTCCATTGCGACAAGGGACAACATTTGTAACATATGGTTTTGGAACATATCACGCAAAGCACCTGCTTTATCGTAATAGCCTGCCCTGTGTTCCACCCCGATTGATTCAGCGGTTGTTATCTGAATATGATCTATATACTCCCTGTTCCAGATATTTTCAAAGATTGAGTTGGCAAACCTGAATATCAGAATATTTTGAACGGTTTCTTTACCGAGATAATGGTCTATTCTGTATATCTGTTTTTCGGATAAAATGTTATGTAGTTGTTTATTCAATTCTAATGCGCTGTTCAGGTCATGCCCGAACGGTTTTTCGATTATGATTTTGGTGCGCGGGTTATCGGAATCGGTCTTTTTCAGTATATTTGTTTTACTGAGGTGTTCAGGTATTACACCGTAGAGTTTTGGCGGTACGGCAAGATAGAATATCGCCGATCCGTTTGTCGAGTATTTGCGGTCTAGTTTGGATAGGGATTTGCTCAGTTTTTCGTACAGATTCGGTTTTGCGTAATCGCCTTGAATGTAGTAACATTTTTGAGAGAAAGCGTCTACCTGTTCTTTATGGGGATTCCTGAACGATTTTTTTATTGATGATCTAATTTTTGTTCTAAAATCATCATCGGATAAATTTGATCTTGCGCAACCGATTATAAAAAAACTGTTAGGTAGGAGGTTATTTTTGAAAAGATTAAAAAAAGATGGTATTAGTTTTCTGTCCGTCAGGTCACCTGATGCGCCGAAGATTACTATTGCGCACGGTTTAGGTTTTGTTTCTATACAGAATTCGTCTCTGATGAGAACCGTTTTTTTTATAGGCATAAGGTTACACCTTTATTGTTTCTTATCAGATTTAGCGTGTGTGACTTTACCTGCTCCGGCGCCTGAAGATTTGCTGGAGTTTCCCGTGTCGGATACTGCATGACCGCCGAATTCGTTTCTCAGTGCGGCTAAAACCTTGTCGGAGAAAACATCTTTCTGGCGTGACTGGAACCGTTTAAACACGGAATGAGCGATACCTGTTGCAGAAACCCCAAGTTCGATAGCCTGTTCCACCGTCCATCTTCCTTCGCCTGAATCCTCCACATACCCTTCTATAGAAGAGAGGTTCGGATCTTTTTCTAAGGCGGATTCCAATAGCTCCAATAGCCAAGAGCGAACTACACTTCCTTGATTCCACAGATGCGCTACTTTCGATAAATCTATTTTTTCTCCGTAAGGAGACGCTTTTAGCAACTCAAACCCTTCTCCGTAAGCCTCCATCATGGCATACTCTATACCGTTATGAACCATCTTTACGAAATGACCCGCACCGACTTGACCGCAATGCAGATATCCATCTTTCGGAGCAAGTGTTTTAAGTAGAGGTTCTATACGGTTAAAATCTGTTTTAGCTCCGCCAACCATAGTGCAGTAACCCACTTTCAGACCCCATATTCCACCGGAAACCCCGGCGTCGATGTAGTGGATATTTTTCGATTTTAGTTTTTCCGATCGTGTTATATCATCTTTGTAGAAACTGTTACCGCCCTCTACTATTATATCGTCAGATGCGAGTAGCTCGGACAATTCGTCTATGTGAGAATCGGTTATTTTCCCTGCGGGTAACATAAGCCATACTACTCTGGGAGTGGACAATTTCTCTACGAGATTTTTGACGGAATCAGATCCTGTCGCGCCTTCATCTTCCAGCTGTCTGACCTTGTCTTGAGTCCGATTATAAACAACAACATCGTGTCCGTCTTTGATTAATCGTCTTGCCATGTTCATACCCATTCTGCCTAAACCAATCAAACCGACCTGCATGATAACGTCCTCTCTAATAGATGTTTATGAAAACTATTTTTTGAGTAATTGTAGAGATTTGTCTATAACATTTTCAACCGTGAATCCGAAC
>CAZFUR010000261.1:0-3627 GCA_964522245.1 uncultured bacterium
GGACGTAGGAAAGACAAAAGCGAAAACAACGACAAAAACGACCCCAAAAGCAAAGACACCCGCAGAACCAAAAAAATCAACAAAAGAGAAAAAGACTAAAGAATAATTTGATATAGATTTGGAGGAAAAACAATGGCACATAAGAAAGGAATGGGTAGTTCTAGAAACGGTAGGGATAGTCATTCACAAAGACTAGGTGTTAAGAGATACGGCGGTCAAATCGTGACGGGCGGAAGCATACTTGTACGTCAAAGAGGCACAAAATTCCACCCGGGAACAAATGTAAAACGTGCTAAAGACGATTCCCTCTTTGCGTTGATTGATGGTGTAGTGAAGTTCGAGAATAACAGAAAAATCAGCGTTTATCCTGTCGATAAAAAAGTAACGGCGTAGTTTTTTTTATTAATGTTCACCGATAGGGTTAAAATATATTTAAAAGCAGGCAATGGCGGAAACGGTTGTGCGAGTTTTAGAAGAGAGCGGTTTGTGCCCAAAGGCGGTCCTGACGGTGGGAACGGTGGCAAAGGCGGAGATATTGTCTTCCGCGCCGATCGCAATTTGTCGACCTTGCTTGACTTCTATTACCGACCGCATCTAAAAGCAAAACGCGGTGCTCATGGCGGTAGCTCTAATAAATCCGGTAAAACAGGTAAAAGTTTAACCGTTACCGTTCCTCTCGGCACACAGTTGGTTGACCCTGAAACATCTGTTGTTCTTTACGATTTTTTGACTGATGGTGAAAAAAAAGTTATCGCAAAGGGAGGCAGAGGCGGTAGAGGTAACGCCAGTTTGACCAGTCCGACAAATCCCCTTCCACGGGAAGCTGAATCCGGACAAGAAGGCGAAGAGCTCACCTTGCGACTTGAACTGAAACTTCTCGCAGACATAGGTCTGGTTGGATTTCCAAACGCCGGAAAATCCACTTTGATATCGCATATCTCATCAGCAAGACCAAAAATAGCGAGTTATCCTTTTACGACTCTATCCCCCGTGTTGGGCACGGTAAAATATGATTTTTATAAAGAAATTGTAGTAGCCGATATCCCCGGGATAATAGAAGGCGCACACGATGATATCGGATTAGGTCACGAATTCTTGCGACATATTGAGAGAACAAAAGCGCTGGTTTTTGTCATAGATATGAGTACTGCGGAAAACCGAGACCCTGTAGACGATTATCGGGTTCTGGAAAAAGAGTTGCGATTTCATAATCCTGATCTAATAACAAGACCTAGACTGGTCGCCGCAAATAAAATGGATATAGAAGAATCAAAAGATCAACTTGACCAATTTATTAAATCTGGTATCCACGATAAGAATCTAATATATCCTATCTCCGCCGCATCAGGCATGGGATTGCAGGAATTGACAAAAGGAATGATAAAAATATTAGATCAAATAAAAAAATCATTATGAGAGAAATAATAAAATATTCTAAACGGATTGTTATAAAAGTTGGAACAGGCTTGCTTGCCGAAAATCAAGGTACCGTGAATCATGATACCATCGGGCAGATCGTTTCTCAAATCGCCACACTAATACACAGTGGCAGAGAAATTCTCCTTGTCTCATCAGGAGCAATAGGCGCAGGTTTTCAGTTCCTGAACAAAAACAAACGCCCCACAACCTTGCCCTTGTTACAAGCCTCCGCTTCAATCGGTCAGACAAAACTGATGCGCATATACGATGACCTATTTGAAAAAGAAGGGATAAATGTCGCTCAAATACTTCTTACAAAAGATGATTTAAAAATCAGAAAACGATTCCTCAACGTAAAAAACACACTCAACACTTTGCTCCAACATAACATTTTACCGATAATTAACGAAAACGATTCCGTATCGGTAGACGAAATCCGATTTGGAGATAACGATCTGTTATCGGCATTAGTGGCAAACGTGATAAACTCCGATATTTTGATAAACCTGACAAATGTAGATGGCGTATTAAAAAAATCCGGCGACGGCAAATCGTTAGGCAAAGAGGTAATATCGGAAGTAAAAGGTGTGCCAAAATCGATATTCGCTCACACAACCACTCATAAATCTGCGCTCGGAAGCGGTGGAATTGAATCAAAACTTCAGGCGGCAAAGATACTCACGACTGCCGGAGAATTTATGTTAATCGCAAACGGACACGAAAAAGATGTTATCCTCAAAGCCTTAAACGGTGAAAGAATCGGTACTTTGTTTATTCCTCAAAAAAATAAGATGGAAAGCCGAAAACGATGGATAGCTTTTTTTCATCAAACAAAAGGGACTATTTTTGTAGATGACGGTGCTAAAGACGCCTTGTTAAACCAAGGAAAAAGCTTGTTACCAAAGGGAATACTCTCTATCGACGGGATTTTTAAAGAAGGAGACATAGTTCTTATATTCAACGAAAACATTGGTGAACTGGGCAAAGGACTGGTCAATTTCAGCAGTGAAGAACTTGGTAAAATAAAATCTGAACACTCAAACAAAATAGAAAAAATACTCGGATACAAATCTTACGATGAAGCAATACACCGCAACAATATGGTTATAACCTACTCTATATAAGCACGGAGGCTCCGATGAAAGAGATCGAAATTAAAAATTATGTTCTGGCTATCGCACAAAAAGCTAGGAAATCCGCCATAGAACTGTCTAGAGCCGACACGAATCAGAAAAATATGGCTCTTCAAAAAATGATAGAACTGATTGAAGCGAATAAAGACGAGATTAAGTCTCAAAACAAACTCGATTTAGAAGAGGCAAGAAAAAACGGTTTATCCAAAGCTATGATTGATCGATTAGAGTTAAATGATAAACGCATCGCCTCAATTACGGATGCGCTCAAAGATTTAATCGATCTTGAAGATCCGGTAAAAACAGTCATAAAAAAGTGGCAACGACCAAATAAAATGCTGATAAACAAGGTGCGTGTCCCGATAGGTGTGATAGGCATAATATTTGAATCAAGACCGAATGTGACGGTCGATGCGGCATCGTTGTGTCTAAAAACTGGCAACGCAACAATATTAAGAGGCGGTAAAGAAGCTATTCATTCAAACATGGTTTTGGCAAAAATCTTACAAGAAGCATTAAAAAAATCAGGGTTGCCAAAAGATTCCATACAGGTTATATCAACAACCGACCGTACTGCCGTTGGTGAAATGTTAAAATGCAATCAATATATAGACCTTATAATACCACGCGGAGGAGAAAGTTTGATAAAGCGTGTCGTAGCGGACTCGACAATTCCGGTAATAAAACATTATAAAGGTGTATGCCATTTTTACGCCGATAAAGAACTTGACCAAGATATGGCCGTCAAATTAATAGTTAACGCCAAAGTACAACGCCCAGGAGAGTGTAACGCACTGGAAACCCTTCTTGTACACAAAGATATAGCTGAAACTTTTTTGCCTAAAATATCCAAAATTTTACTCGAAAACAGCGTTGAAATACACGCAGACAAAACCACTCAAATCTTTTGCCAACAGGCACTGCCCGCAACCGAAGAAGACTGGTACGCAGAGTACCTAGACCTCATTTTAGCCGTTAAAGTGGTTGATAATATTGATGATGCAATGGAGCATATCGAAAAGTACGGTTCACGCCACTCTGACGGAATAATTACAACCAACAAAGAAACCGCAAA
>CAZFUR010000262.1:0-3623 GCA_964522245.1 uncultured bacterium
GCCACCGTCCCCGGATTCAATTTTCACACTCGTCCCGCAACCTCTTTTATGGAAGCTACAATCTCTTCCACAGCCGATGTTGTCTGGGTTACCGCCGAAGCCTGATTCTCCACATTTTTAAGCACTTCCACCACAGTCTTAGACATAAGTTCCGATGACGCCGACGTTTGAGTGACAGCGGCCGTCTGAGTATCTATCCCTTTTAGAACTTCCTGTATGTTTTTATTCATTTCAACGATAGCTTCCGCCGTCTCGTTTGATACAGCCGCTAATTCCGTCGCATCTTTTGATGTCTGTTCCGACATAACGCTCATGTTCTCTGATCCCGACGATATTTTTTGGGATATATCCAATATATCCTTTACCATTTCTCTCAATCTTTCCAGAAAACTGTTAAAATATCCCGAAAGAACACCAAGTTCGTCTTGCTGGTCGACCACAATCTTTTTGGTCAAATCGCCTTCCGACTCGGCAAGCTGTTTTAACATCTCACTCACCTTATGAATCGGAACGGTAATGAGACTAATTATAAAAATACTTGCCGTAATTAATAGACAAAAAATTATACCTATAAAAACAAACGCCTTTACAACATTGGCATACATACCTTTTCTCTTCTCATCCACACTATTTTTTATACTAGCCATAGAAAAATCTTCGACCTTCTTTAAGATATTTATAGTGGCTGTAGAATTTTTCCACCATGAATCGGGAGTCACTCCAAAATTTCCATTCTCAGAGTTTTTAAACGCAACAGATATCATCTTTTTAGTATTGTTTATTGAGTCGTCTTGAAACTCATTATCATAATATTCCCTCACGCTTGCAGAAGCAAAACTGGAAAAGGTATGTAGATATTCATGATACGAATCATTCAGATACGAAAATTTACTGAACGATTCCTTTGTAAATTTATTAGTTGTGAAAGTTGCGTTCAACACAGCCCTTATCTGTCCCATTTTATCTTTTGCCTTGATGAAACTGAGGTGTGCTAAAAGCTCATCTTTTGTATCGACATCTTTTGTAACACGTACCGTTGATGAAACACTATTTAATAGACCGTTAATTATTTCCGTATATTTGTTTAACGCTTCCAACGGTTCATAACCTAGATTATCTACCTTTTTTCTCACAACAGACAATTTGGCGAATAAATCGTTTTGTTCATCCGACTCTAAACTTTCGATTTTCAAATCAGTCGCCTTGCGTTGAACTTCTACCTTATCTTTATTCTTTGTTCCTTTGCTGGCAATATGCCCCACACTGAGTCCCCTCTCCTTTTGCAACTCATGCACAATGGTAGAAAAATTTTCCGCACAAATAATCTGTTGTGTTAAAGTATTGGCAACACTCAGATTGCCAAAATTATCCACTAGAGAAACCGTTGTAAAATAACCTATCGTAACAAGAGAAATACTCACAAGAACAATTAGTTTCGCTTTGATTGAAATGTTTCTTAAAAAATTCATCTTTTGTCTCCGATTATATTTGTAACCTTGATTAATAACATGACGATCCAATCGTGTTTCTCTTTTTTCTTTCGGCAAAAAAATATAATTCCATTAGCTATTAATATTCATTTTCTAAGGGCACTCCAACCAAAGACCACCACATTATATAATATATTTTTAATCTGTAATAAAATAAAAATAAACTTTTTGCTAAACTTTCTAAAAAGACCTGCCGATAGCTGTCGGTAGAGCAAGAAGAAGTTCTTTTACAGATTAAAACAAATCGTATTTCAACAAGGATGTTGAACTAACAAACTCAATCAAGGAGGATTGGAAGATGTATCTTATTAAATCTGGCAGACCTTGCCGAAGAAACCTATTTTATTTAAATGAGAAGACGCCTCAGGTGAAATACCTCTCTGAAAATCTATTTTAAGGGTTGGGAGAAATCTAGCGATTTCTCCATCTGATTTTCTAAATGTGTAGGGGAACAAGGATGTAACCCTAGAGAACTGTATCAAGGAGGATAATAGTCATGGATGATCTGACAAGTGTAAACGCAAGTATCGCCACATTAAGGGCTTTTCAGATACTTAACTCAATAGATTCCTGTTCAAGACAAAAACCGATTATCGGTGGTATCGTGAACATAGTCTCGGATAGTTTATACTATACAAAACGCAAAAAAAACGGTGACAATTTGAAATAATTACAAATACTTTTAAAGCAAATAATAATAAAACTGTAAAGCATTAGTTTAAAACAGGCAAGCACGGATGCTTGCTCAACCCGAATTATCAAGGAGGATAAATCATGGGTGATCTAGCGAGAATAAACACAAACATTGCGGCAATGAGGTCGTTTCAGACCTTAACGTCAATCAACAACAGGTTGGTCAAGTCACAAGAACGAATCTCAAGCGGGAAAATTATATCTCGCGCCTCAGATAGTCCATCAGACTACTATATTACAAGGAAGTTGGAGACCACTATTAATGCCGTCAAACGAAAAAACAAAAACATCGAACGAGGCATCAACTTTCTACAGACCAACGACAGCCGATTAGCTCAGGTATCGGAAATACTAATCGAGATGAGCGACTTAGCTAATCAGGCTAACAGTCTTGCCGTGACAAGTGCGGAAAAACAAGCCATTCAGCAAGATCTATCTCAACTTACAGAAGAGATATCTAAGATCCTGCAAAGCGGTGTCAGCGCAAAATTGTATACAGGGTTCACTCTAGGCGGTCTCGAAAATGCCAGCCTGACAGGCAACCTTACAACATCACCGCTTACAACATTAACCATAGACTCAACAAACATCAGTATCACCGGATCTCTCTCCTCAATCCAGACATCCATAGACAATATAGATACGGCTCTAGATGTCATCTTGAGAGACGAGGAACGGTTGGGCTCATTTATAAAACGACTGGGAACAGAATACGACCTTAACGAGGTAGAAGAGATAAACTTACGTGCATCGTTAAGTTCAATTCAGGATGCGGATCTTGCTCAAGAACAGATGGAACTGACTAAACTATCTATCTTACAGCAAGCAGCAATATCAATGTTAGCGCAAGCAAACTCAGCTCCGCAATCGGTTTTGATGCTGTTTCAATAAAAAAGGATATAAAAACAGATTCATGATTATTTAAAAGAATAAAGCATTAATATAAAGACTGACTGGAACTTTAATGAGAAAAACTATTAAAAGGAGTACTGCCTACACCTGTAAAAAAGGACTTGAATACGCTTAAATTAAACAGGTAAAGATAAACATTTATTGGATAAAACAACACAACTAAATATGTAATTAACTTATTTCACCAAACAAGGAGAAAAGTCATGGGTGATTTAGCACGAGTAAACACAAACATATCGGCTCTGCGCGCGTTTCAAACGTTAACGGATATAAACACGCGTATAACCAAATCGCAGGAACGTATCTCTACAGGTAAATTTATAAACCGTGCATCGGATAGTCCATCGGATTACTACATATCCCGGACTTTAGAGAGAAGCATAAATTCCGTTCAGCGAAAAAACAACAATATCGAACGTGGTATGAATTTTCTGCAAACCAACGATAGCCGATTAGCTCAGGTAGCCAATATTCTGATAGAAATGAGTGATTTGGCTAACCAAGCTAATAGTATCGCCGTAACCAGTG
>CAZFUR010000263.1:0-3607 GCA_964522245.1 uncultured bacterium
GTTGAAGATAAAAGGCACGTTCAGCAATCCACGCCCTAAACCGATTATGAAGGTTAAAAATGTCGGCAGCGTCATAAATGAGATTTTTAAGAACAAGTTGATAAAAAAGAGATCTGAAGACGTCGATCCCGTATCCGATTTGGGAGAAAGATTGGGCTTAAATGAAGACGAAAAAAAGAAAATACGAAAGTTTCAGAAAAAAATAAAAAAATATTTGGAATAGAAAACGGAAAAAACTGTTTTGTAAATAAGATAAAGGATATTAATTATGGGCAGTAAAGTAGATGTGGTTGAGATAAGTAAAGACGATTCAACGGCTGTTGTGGATTTTATAAACGGAATATTGGAAAATGAATTTTCGGAATCTTATCATCATCTTGCGGCAGACGACTTGGATGACGTGTGCAAGTCGTACAGTGGTAATAGGGATATGTTTCTGGTTCTGAAAGATGAAGGTGAGATTATCGGTAGCGTTGCTGTCAAAGAAGACGCCAAAGAGGTTGCTCTTTTGAGGAGATTATTTATCGCCCCTGAACACAGAAAAAAAGGTTACGGTAAATTAATGGTTCAAAAAGCGATAGAGTTTTGCGAGAAAAACGGGTACGAGATGATATCGTTCCGAGGAAACAATCAGATGGATAGCGCAATAAAAGTTATGGAGAGGTTTGGGTTCATAAAAAAAGATATTATTGATTTTGGCGCATTCCATATATATATTTATGTTAAGCTATTGTGATGAATTTCCGAAGATAGTATATAGATGACTTTTTTAGCTAAAGGATAAATCATGACAAAAGAGACGAAGAAAAAGATATTAGTTGTTGATGACGAGAAAGATATCGTTGAGCTTATTAAGGATTATCTACAACATAAGCACAGCGATTATGTTGTTTTGTCTGCTCAAGACGGGGAAGATGCTCTTAAAGTGGCTGTGAAAGAAAAACCAAATCTCATTACACTTGATATTATGATGGCTAATAAAGATGGTTATGAAACCTGTTTGTTACTCAGAGAAAACGATGTCACTAGTGATATTCCTATAATAATACTTACCGGTAGAGGGACTAAGCAGGCGCAACTGGCGGCTCAGTCCTTTGGTGCCGATCATTACCTTAGCAAACCGTTTCAGCTTGATGAGTTGGATGCGGTAATCCACGAATATATGAAATAGTTTTTTATATCTCATCAAATATGAATTTAGGGTTGTTCAGTGTGCCGTTTACCTTGAAGAACAATCTTATTTTTAGGTCTTGGTTCAGAAAATGGTATATTCCGGAGAGGCTCGGTGTTAGTTTGTTTAGTATACCTGAGACAGTTTCCATGGGGGATATTTCCATGTATCCTTCTCCACTGACCTGTTCTCCCCGAACGGTCATTTTGTTGGTGATTATTGAAAATCCGTAACTTGATATTTTTGCGTTTTCTATGATGATAGTATCATTTTTTCTTCTGTATGATGCGCTAGCTACCTCAAAAGGTGTCGAGACGGAATCGCGTATTTGTGAGGGTATTCTGTTTATAAAAAACCTTATTTTCTCTGATTTTATGTACGGTGTGATTTTATCGATCAGTTTTACGTTGTGTATCTGCCCGTTACGGATGGTTATGGTACCGTTGAAATTCCCGTTTTGTTTTATGATATGGTTTAGTTGCAGTTCGCCTCTGACTATTCTATATGGAGGATAAATGAGTGCCAGTATTGTGTCGCAATTTTGGGTGTGAACGGATATTTTTGTCACTTTTTTGTGGATGATATCTATGTCGGAATCTAAAAAATTAAAATCGATCTTGGTTTGTGTTATGGAGTTATTTTTGATAGATATTTCTGTTTTTAGGTTTGAGATATAATATCCAGATCCATCAAAGTTTAGAACAGATTTTATTTTGTCGAATGAATCAATATCTATTTTTTTTGCGGATAGATCTACTTTTCCGTCTAAGTTATCTTTGTAGGATAGATCCGCTTTCAGGTTGAGTGAGAGATTTTCTGTGTTGATTTTGCTGTTGCGGATTTTGATTTTGTTTGGGGTGTATTTTATCGAAATATCAAAGCTGATCGGCTTTGACGGGTCTAAAAAATCTGAGAGAAAATTTTTCTCTTCGGGGAAGGATAGATTTATTTTGCCGATTGCCGTGATGGAATTGTGTTGGTTTTCAGCATGAAGATAAGTTTTGTAGAAGTTGTTGGTAATTTGTGCCGTGAAAAGTCGTGTATCGTTGTCTATGTATCGGATTCCCGATAGATCTATATGTGAGTTTGGCAAGGTTATTTTGTATTTTCCGATAACCTCGTTTCTATTCAGATAATCGTAGTTAACGAATCCGTCGTATTTTACGGATTGAGCATTTGATCTATCTGTTATGATGGTGTTTTTAAACTGAAAATGTTTAAAAATGAAGTTTTTTTTGGGCATATTTAATAATGGATATAGTGGTGATAGCAGGAGTTGTTTGTCGGTTACATTTGCGGTTAGGTTTTTTATGGATAAACTATTGATGGTGAAATAATCTGATGAATCTATACGAAAATTTTCACAGTATATTTTGTTGGATTCATAACGGAGGTTTGTCTCTCCCAGATTAATAGAAGGCGGAAACAGGCTTAATCGGATTTTTTGTGCAGAGACGGAATTTTTCGCTAAATAAAATCTGATCAACCGTTTACCGATCGGTTCGGCTACAAGTAGTAGTGTTGATAAAACTATAATTGCATAAATGGGGATTCTAAATAATTTTTCTAAAGTTGAATTCATAATAAAAAATAACTATAATCGGTTTATGTCGGCGATGGATAAGTTACAATTTTTTTTAAAATAAAGCAAAACCCTTTTTGAGAAATAATATGCGAGAGTTTGAATTAGGCGAGTTATTTATAATCGGATTTGATGGGAAAGAGGTATCGGCGGGTCTACGGTCTAGAATATCTAGCTGTTGTTTGGGCGGTGTTATCTTGTTTAGCCGTAACCTTGTTTCTTTCGATCAGTGGAAAATGTTGACGGACGATCTGCATTCGATCAGAAAAGAACCTATTTTTATAGCGATAGATGAGGAGGGCGGTAGTGTGTCGCGTATGCCGATTGACGATTATACTATGCCCGGTGCTAGAGCTCTGGCTGAGTCTGGCGGGGTGGATGCGGTTCACCGATCCGCTTTGACGGTTAGTGAGGGGTTGAGTTATCTGGGGTGCAACATCAACTTAGCGCCTGTTCTTGACCTGAATGTTAATCCTTTGAATCCGGGAATCGGAATAAGGTCTTATGGTGAGGGTCATGTTGAAGTCGCTGAGTTGGGCGGGGCTTTCATAAAGGGGTCAAAAGATGTGTTGTGTTGCGCAAAACATTTTCCGGGCAAAGGAGATATTTGTAGAGATTCACATAAAGAGCTGCCCGTTTGCGAATTGTCTAAAAAGGAACTTGATTTTCATATATACCCTTTTAGGAAAGCGATAGAGCAGGGAATCTCGCTTATAATGAGTTCTCATGCGGTGTATCCTGCATTCGATCATGGGAATCTGCCTGGTACGTTCTCAGAAAATATTCTCAGAAAATATTTGCGTGAGAAACTCGATTTTCAAGGTTTGATAATCAGTGACGATTTGGAAATGGGA
>CAZFUR010000264.1:0-3594 GCA_964522245.1 uncultured bacterium
GCGGTATACATGTTCATGTAAAGCGTTTACAATAATGTTGTCACAACGACGGAAGCTATCCAAAAGCTCGGCTATTTTATTTTTAAGCTCGTTACCTGTTGGCAAACCAGCTTCTGCACTGGCACCTGCCCCAATTACAAAGACTGTTTTTTTGCCCATAGAAACCCTATTATATTGTTTTTCATTTTAAGTTTATTTAAAAACATCATATCGATTAACGACAATTATTGCAATTAATTTTAAAATAAAAAAACGATGCAAAATAACTGATAAGAAGCAGATCGGAGAATTAATCTTTTTTGTGGACGTAACCAAACATCATCAGTAGAACTATCGGACGGGTAAGGTTGCTTGTCTCAAAAGAAGAGACACCTTTTATACTGGAGGCGTAGAAAAAATCAGCTCGCTCTTTAAATCTGTCCATTTCCTCTTTTGTCGGTGCGAGCTTGGCGGCGTAATCAAAAATATTGCTTTTACGCATATCTTGAGCTCCCCATGTCTCGTTGGGGTACTCCAGTAACTCAGGTTTACGCAAAAACGGATACTCGTTGTCAGCCATCCAGTTTGCGTAATGTAAGATTGTTTTTATGCATCGGTCGTAGAAGAAATCCTTTTGTCGGATCTGTCGTTTTATTTTTGTGTATTTTATCAACGATTGCAAAAATATCAGATACATCCATCGCATCTCAGAATTAAACAGATTCCTCTTTTCTATAAGGTCGTCAGGCGAAATGCAAGCCCTGATTAATCCCTCGGCGGTATCTAAATATTCCTGATTATAGCTGAATAGAAACGCATCAAGCAGAGCGTTTAGCGTGTTGCCACTTGCTCTGCCCGGTCCGTTAAACTGATATGGTCTGTCGATTGATTCTTTTGTTCTTAGAGATTTTAATCTCAATATAATTTTTTTAGCGGTGGATTTTAATTTTTTCAGCGGTTTCCTATCGGCGGTTAAATATGATTTTGTCCAACAAGTTAATTCTAGAAACGAATCTTTCGCAATTGGAGAACCGGTGAGATAATAATAAACCATTAGACCTGTCGTGTAATTATGACTCGGTGACGGTCCGCCCCCGTAGACCGATAGATTTTTTGCTATTTTATTTTTGATGGAATATGTTCTGTGTGTACATGTTTTCGCATCCATGTAATGATCGGTATGCCAAAATAAACCGTGATTGTAGTCGGGAATGTCTTGGTCGGTATGATAGATGTCTATGTCGCAGACATGTTTTGCCAGATCGTCAAAAAGACGGTACCATCGCTCGTCGCCTGTAAGTAAAAAACGTTTTATCGCTGCGTAGATTACATCGTACTGGTTGTTGTAATGGGATATAAACGGTTTATCCTGTCCGACGGATTCATGGTCGGCATAGATTTCTCCGAAATTTCTCCATCCGTATTCGTCGATGATCTCTCTGCGGTCAAAAAAGCTGTTTTCCCCTGTAATGGCATTGTTTACGATTTTGTCTTTGGTTTGGTCGATGGGAGGAGTCGGGGATGTGATATCGTCAAAAACACCCGTTTTGTAGTACCAGTCGGGAGTCGTTTTGGGAATCAACGGATTGAAGATAAAACGCAGATAGTCGGGGTTATCATCTAGAGAAAAATAGATTGTGTGGGTTTTTTGTTCTCCGCCTTGTAACTCAAAAAGATCGTTGGAGTTGTCTGGGAAAAGACCTATCTTGAGCGTGTTTTTATGCGTTTTGATGGATTTTGGGAAATTTTGCCAGAAATCTTTTATCGCTACGGATAAAACGGTATTGTTGTTTTTTAGCGAGACAATCGGATTGATTCTATCGCCCGTTTTGACGGTTGTGCCGGTGGTGATGCGGTAACCTTTGAACGAAACAACCTGTTTGCCTTCTCGATTGATATGGTTGGGGCTGTTCCAGTTATCTCCGCCACTGGAATCTTGATAGATCTCTATTTCATCGGATACGCCTGAGCTATCGTCGCAACTCCATCTGTTTTGCATGCTGTTCTCACAAAGAGCGATTTGTAGCGATAAATCTCTGAAGAGAACCGAATTTTTATCGCCTAAATCCCATAGGTTGGATTCATGTTGTGCGGGAGAGTCGTTATGTAAGGTGAAATCCATTTTTATTAGTGCGGAATCTCTGTAAAATGTCAAAGTTGCCACAAATTTTAAAAAACTTTTTTCCGTACCTGAAACGAAAGAACCGAAAAACCTCAGCGATGTTTTTAGACAACCGTCTTCTTCTAGATGAGAATGATCTATTATGGGGAGGTATTTTGTGTCGGTGGAGTCGATCAAAACTAGTTGAGAAAGATTCTGATCGGTAACGGTAGTGTCGTCGGAAGATAAAATCATAGGTGGCGCGAACTTCTTTCTATCGATTAAGAATGATCTATTTTTTAAGTTGATCTTGTAGTGTGCGGGGGTGATTTGTGCTATTAAAGAGCTGTCTTTTTTTGTAGGGTTATCGATTGATACGGTATAAACTTGTGTCGTTTTTGGCGCGATTGAGACGGAAAAATCAAATAAAACCCATTTTGCACTATCATCTGTCCATCGGGATAATATTTTTGTTTGCAGCGGGATATCGGTTCCGGAACTGTCTGTTAGACGCAGTTGTGACGGGTCAGCCAAAATCCCTTCAGGAAACGGGAACCCTGCCGTTACAGGCTCATTTTGTCTATGGATACTATGATTTTCTTTTACAGTTATCTTGAAAATTTGTAAAGACTCCTTTGATAGTAATTGTAAAAAAGTGCTTTTAATGAACGATTATTAAGTCTATATTATTATAGTGTGGTTTTGAAACTTTTTTTATCCTAAAAATTATCTATCTTGGTGTTGTGCTTTGTTATCGTCTTATTTAGATTCAAAATAAAGAAGTGTGAAATATTTGTAAATCTAATTGCAATATAGGATGGGACGTTATGAACCTAGAAAGCCAAAACACTCAAATTTCCGAAGAGATAAAGGGTATTGTCGAAAAACATGGCGGACGACGAGAAAAACTTCTACAAATTCTTGAGGATATCAATACTAATCATGGGTATCTTGGCGGGTATGCCATGCAACAGGTGGCGAAAAATTTGTCTATCCAGCCGACCGAGGTTTATGGAGTAGCCACTTTCTATTCTTTTCTAAACACAGAACCGAAAGGGAAATATATCATCAGATTGTGCAAGACAATCTCTTGTGACCTTGCGGGTAAAAAGAAAATCGCCAACGCTTTAAAAAATGAATTAGGTATTGATTTCGGTGAAATGACTCCTGATGGTAAATTCAGTTTGGAGTATACAAACTGTATCGGTATGTGCAATCAAGGTCCTGCAATGCTTGTAAATGAAGACGTCTATTATAATCTTGATCCTGAAAAAGCTATAGATATAATCGAAAAATATCAATAACCTCAAGAGGTGATTTTATGACCGGGAAAAGAAAAAAAATATTGTTTTCCAAGATTGAACCGGGTGAGGCATTGAAAAAAGTCTTGGAAGCAAAACCTGAGAAGATCATTGAGTTGATAAATAAATCTAAACTGAGAGGACGCGGTGGCGCGGGCTTTCCTACGGGGTTAAAATGGGAGCTTGCTCGCAAAGCAAAATCAAATCGAAAAT
>CAZFUR010000265.1:0-3586 GCA_964522245.1 uncultured bacterium
ATCTAAGCACTCATTTTCATGTAGGCTCCAAAAAGTTCAAAGACAGTGTACCCGACAACGTAACCCTCACTGAAGGGAAAGGAGCAAAAACCACCTCAGAAATTCTCAAACGCCTCGACCAAATTATCGATCTTACGGTAGACAAACAATTTGACGAAATAGCGTTAAGACCGATACTAAAAAACAACAAATCATTTTTTGATTTTCATTCCAAATACAGCAAACAAACCCCGCCCGATCAACTAGAAGAGAAACTGATTATGCCTATCTGGTTTACCACCAACGAAACAGCATGGGAAAAACCGATCGACCAAATAGAAAAGGGCGATTATTCTAACGTTATGATCGGTGTGGGAGCAAGCGGAGTGAGCTTATCTTACATCGCCGCGGCAAACCCTGAATTCGCCATAATCATGGATTTTAATCCTATAATAACTCAGTTGTTCGTACCACTCAGAAACAATCTGATCACTTTCGCCAAAAACAGAATAGAGTTTTTGTCTCTTTTATCGGGAAAACCTGTGAAACGTATCAAACGTGACGGCAAACTGTTTTATCTGCCCGCACTGATAGAAGAGGGTGCAAAGCCGATTATAGTCGCCGAAGACGGATCTGTCACACAGATACTGGCTCTATTCAAACAGGCTCAAAAAAGCGATAAATATCACAATAACGTCATCAACGGAATATTACCGTTATTTCCCGAAAATCTAAGAAAACACCTATCGGCATTTTGGAATCACCATTACCGCAATGGATTTGAACATATCTTTTTTCTACAATCAATGATTGACGCAGAAAAAAGAGCGGGCAAACCGATAACATGGCTATCCGACGAAGAGCGGTTCTCAAGAGTAAAAAAGTTTATAAAAGAAGGCAGGCTCTTGGCGACACAAGCCGATTGGAGCTCAGACACAATCGCAACCATGGCAGGTATGCTGGCATCTAAAAGAAAAAACGTGGATATATTGTACCTGTCAAATATGCAAGAAAAAATCCCGACCACAAAAAAAACCGACGGATCAATACCTTACGTAAACTATATCTATAACACTCAATCGTTCCCTCAAACAACGAAAACCCTCATCTTGACCGATAGATCCGTAAAAAAAGATTCGTTCACAAACACACCCGTTTTCAGGCACAGCGATTTTCAAGGCTCATATATTGAAGCGGAAATGCTCTACGCTAGAGAACATTTCTATAAAAATAAACCTCTATTCCCATCAAGAGAACAGAAAAAAGCAAAAAATGATTATTATTCCGATCTTATAACAAAAACCTTAACCGATCTAGGACGAACCGCCGAAGCGGAATTTTATGATAAATCCACCGTCTACGAAAAACAGGAAATACTCAGTTTTTTGGCAAACAACATCGTAGAAACATTCAAAACCCTCAGAAAAAAAATAGAACATGACCAACCGTTAACAACGGAAGAATATATCCTGAAAACCGAACTTACGGATATCTTTGGATACGGTTTGCAAAATATGGAATCGGTTTTAAAATCGTTTGAGCACAACTACGATTTTCTAATGCGTGTACTCAGCCTGCCTTACGGCACAAGCGGAATCTTTATGATAAAAACAACCGTGCAAATCAAAAAGTCATTAGTCGACACAATAGAGATCTTCAGCAGAGAACCGAACATAATACTAATCCAAAGCGATATGATAACCTCTGAAACCAACCCTGAAAATTTTCTTATGGGAAAAACCCTTGAACAGTACAGGCGAGAACATATAAAACAAAATAATAGGCTGGTTAAATTTATAGTCGTCGATACTGATTCCGACAGCATAATCGAGGCGAAAAAGAAGATCGACAAAGCCTTGTACACCAGAGGCAACAACAACCGCAAATTCGATAACGTGATCGCCCTGAAATTCAATCCCGCCAACCTAGCCGAAAAAGAAGCTTACGATACAATAATAAAAGAATTGGGCAAATCTAACCTTGAAACGATGGCACGCAACGCATTACGCAAAGAGAAAAACCATAATCCGTCAACCAAAGAGCTCACCGATAAAATGTATCAGGTCGTCTTGTCTATCTTTCAAAACAGGGTTCTATCAAACACCTTGAGTTTTTACGGTATACAACCTAAAAATTTCTCTTCGAGGGTAAGTGTCATATCGTACAAAAACAGTTATCTGGAATCTGTCGGCAAAACATTCGGATTAACCTCAAGATCGGTCGATAAACGGAAAGACAAGACTCCACTCTTAAAACAAGGTTTGTTTCTTATTGACCTGTTACGTTCGACAAGCAAAGTACCCGCCGACACTCTTGTGCTGGGAGTAAATAAAAAAGTCGCCATACCCGAAGATTTTTTAGGACAAGAAGTAGAAACAATAGTCTCTCTTTCCTATAAACTATCGGAATATTACGATAACCTGACAAAAACAAAACAAAACGTCACTTACAAAGATATGTACCTTGCGGTCAAAAACGCATTGGATAACCACCTTATAAACAAAAAAGAGTCTTTGTTTGTACGCGGTAACCTAAGGACTAGAACCACTTTTCTTTCTTCTAAAACCGACCTGTTTGACCTAGATAAGATTTTTAAAATTTTTATCGATACCGATCTGCTGAAAAACGCCAACAGAACAATCGTAGAACGGCTTTTGGCAAAACAGATAAAACTTATCAAAATCAACACTATTCTAAACAAGGCAAAACTCAAAAAACAAAACCCCACCATGGGCGATATCCAAACCGATCTGAAACAGGCAGGCATTAAACTGGAAGAGGTCTCATCGTATATCCGGATAGATATCCCGCCCAGAGACATCAGCAACAACCTGAGCGATGCGATTATGCGCCAGCGAGCGTTAGACTTATCGGCGTAACTTAAAAGAATTACATATCTTTGCTATATTTGCCCATTATCTGACCTTTAAGGATAGTGTATCGGGATATTTGGCGTAAAAAATCATGTTTTGTGCTAATTATAAGGTTATTTCTGCTCAAAGCGTAGACGGTAAAGTAATATCTGTGTGTTCCCGACGGAGGGCATGGACCGTCATAACCGATCTGACGATAATCGTTGATCGCCTCTTGCGCACCGTCCGGGATAGGTCCGCCTTCGGGTATAGACCTAACGTCGGGGGGAATGTTATATATCATCCAGTGGATAAAATCGCCTGAGGGAGCATCGGGATCGATACAGGATATCGCAAAACTCTTTGTGCCTTCGGGTACGCCCGACCAGCTCAGTTGAGGCAGTACATTATCCTGATTATATCCAAACCGTTTTTCCATCATCTTTCCGTGTTTAAAACTCTCGCTTGTCAGTTTCATTTTTCTTCTCCTTTTTTGCCCGTACGATCTCGATAAAAAAGTTGACGCCACAACAAAAAATATTAGTAGACAAAAAACTAAAACCTTTCTCATAAACGAATCCCCCCCTGATGATTTTTTTATATACAAGTCTTCTTCTTTTGAAAATTCATTTGCAATAAGGTAAATTCTAAACAAATCAACTCCACTTTGATGAGTTTCAGCATCCCATTGAGTGCTTTTTGCTATTTTATTTTCTAGCATCACACTACTAAATCCATTAATACTTTTAGCGGAT
>CAZFUR010000266.1:0-3578 GCA_964522245.1 uncultured bacterium
CTCTCAACAAAACTACTTTTTAAAAATATGCATCGCAAAAGCCATAATCTCTTTCAGGTCTGATCTAAAAAACAGGTAATACTGCGCAATAATGATTATTGTAGCAAACGATGTACACACCAAAAGTTCCAAGCATACAGAATCGATTGTTATAAAAAAAGAACCCGTATAAAGAATCCCCCATGTACTCAGCGCAACCACTACGGCAGGAAACAGAGAAAGAAGGATATCTTTGATAAAAAACTTCTCAAAAAATCGTGCGACAATAGGTTGAACCACAATAATTGTTAACAGTTCCGCCACAACCATTACAACAGCGATTCCGTTAACACCATATCTTGACGCAAAAAATAAAGCTACCGCAATAATCGGAAACTTGATCATATTTATTTTCAATCCGATATCCGGTCGTCCTTTTGAGCCGAAAACACTGCCTGAGAATGTATTAACGCATCTCAAAATACCACAAACCGCCAAGATTTTAACGGTTGGTATTATCCGTTCCCACTGATGCCCGTACACAGTCAAGATAAACTGTCTTGCGACAAAAATAAAAGTCGCCATGATCGGGAAAACGATCATCGAATTAAATTTCAATGTATTCAGATAACTTTTTTTAAATACCGCCAGATCGTCTTGCACCTTACACAATAACGGAAACAGTACCGGTGTGATACGTTTGGTAAACTCATCGTATATGATATGCGGTACAGAATACGCCATTTTGTAATATCCCAGTCTTTGAGTTCCAAGTTTTCTACCTATGATAAAGTAGTCCAATTTCTGTGAAAAATAATTCAGGATTGTCTCCATCAAGAGGTTTCTAGAGTATTGAAAAAGCTCAAAAAATTTCTGTTTATCGAATAACCGTTTAGGAATCCACCTAACGTTTACGATAAGCCACAACGAATTAAAAATAGCCCATAAGATAGACTGTATTATAAGACACCACACGCCAAAATTCTTATACGCCAAGATTATCGCAATAATGCTTGATAAAACGGTTGATGCGAAAACGCCAAACCCTATTGTTTTATAATTCATTTCTTTTTGGAGTTTTATCGAATGGATCAAAGAAAGCCCGTTTATAATAAAAGTCAGCGAAAGCGTTAATAGTAGAGGGAATAATTTTGGAGCATTAAAAAAAATGCTTGCGGGATAAGCACAAACGACTGTCACCGACGCCAATACAAAACTGAATACAACCGTAGCCCAAAACACTGTTGAATAGTAACTATCATCGATATCTTTTTTATAGATTAAAGCCGCGCCAAGACCTGTGTTTCCGAATATAGAAACCAATCCGAAAACAATAAACGCAACCCCTACAAGACCAAAATCATCGGGGGTAAGCAGATGAGCCAAAACTGCAGTAGTAGCGAACCTGACAAATCCCGTAACAAGACTTGACAGAATATTCCAAAAAGTTGCTTTTGCAACGCGTTTTTTCAACGATGACATTAAGATATTTCTCAAAAATGTTTTGTTATTATAAGGTCATTGTATCCATCCCTTCAAAGAAAGGCTACAGATATTATCGTATTTTCTATAAAAACTCTTAACAGAATACCGTTAAAATGACGAAGTTTTATTCTCATCGTAGAAATGAATCAAACCGTCAATACAATAGGATCTTCTATTTTTTGTAGAGTTCAGATAATACCTGATACAATGCCGCATAGATTGCCGAGCACCCGCAAAATATACCTTCATAACCGGCAATCGTTTTAATGATGGGATTATGAGTATAATCCGCCAAAGCCAACAAGAGAAATAAAACCGTCAACGACCCAAAAACAATCTGCAAATGTCTTGTCAATTTGAATGTTCCGATAAACAATACAAAAGTAAAGATCCCCCACATTAACAGATACGCAATCATAGCCAATTCGTCAGGTTTTGCCGCCAACCCCAATTTTGGCAATACAATAAGCCCCACCAAAGATAACCAGAACGAGCCATACGATGTAAAAGCAACCGTACCGAACGTATTATTTTTTTTCCACTCCATGATTCCGGCGATAATCTGAGCGGCTCCGCCATAAAATATCCCCATACAAAGGATCATAGAACCCAGATTAAAAAATCCTGCGTTATGCAAGTTTAGCAATACAGTTGTCATACCGAAAGCCATCAAACCCAGAGGAGCAGGGTTAGCTGTTGTATCCAGTACTTTCATGTTTTGAGGTCTCGTGTCAGATCTGTTGTCGGTCATAATTTTCAATCCTATGTTAAATTTAGTTCAATTTCCCTCGCAATATAAACTATTACCGTTTCTTTTTAAAGATAAAAAACATCTATTTTTGCTAAAAATCCGCAACAGGTCGATTTTTTTGTCATACAACGAAACAACCCAACATATTCTATTCTCCCGGCAATAGAATATCGACCTCCAGTTTTGCGTGGTCTGACAACAGGTGATAATCTTTTTTAAACCTCACAGGTTTCAAATCTTTTGACAACCATCTATGATCGATCGCCAACAACCTTAATCAAAGATTCAGACAGATGTTTTCTTATGCGGGCAGTATTCCAGAATACCACCTTGATAGTTTTCCCCGCAAAAGAATCATTTTTATCGAATTTATACGACGTCTTAATCCAGAATACACCCAGTAAAACAATATCAGAATCGGTAACGGAGTAGCATAAAAGATCAAAGAACAGACAGCATACCGTCCTTAACAAACAGATCAACAAATATCAGCCTTGAAACGATAATCAAACCGTAACGCCTCAATAAAGATAATAGATCTTGTATAGAAATCATCGTGATCTAGCCTCAAGGTCAGCTGTTAATAATGGTTTCGGAAACCTGAAGATTCAAGAACTATCACAATTTCTTGATTTTCGATCTTTTTCGACAAAAAAACCCTAACCCCACCGTTTTCATCCGATACCTCAAACGAATCAATCTCACCCTTAGCCAATTTATCGAACTTTTCTTTCTCCGTCCACTCAGGTTTAAATTTATCCAAGACAGCGTCGGACAATTTTCCTTTTTTATCCGAATAGCTGATCCACCGAGTGATTGAGTAGTAAACCTTCACATCGGACAATTTCTTAGGTATAAGAAAAAACAGGTTACCTTTAGAAGTGATATCGTTAGCCAAAGCGTCCCTGATTTCCAAAATATCACTAATTTTTCCGTTGGATTCAACTTCTCTAGCGAATCGGTCAAACAGTTTTTTTTCTGAGATTTTCTCAACTTTTTGACACATTTCCTCCAACATTTTCTTCTGAGTTTGTTGCCAACTAGACCACATTCCTCCCAACAACAATCCGATAAACAAAACCGACCCGGCAATCATAAATAGAATTTGTTTTTGTATTTTTTTAGATGCAAATTTTTCTTTATTTTGAACCATAGAGATTATCGTCAAATTTGAAGTAATATTCGCTATCGTGAGGGAGAGAAACAATATTCCGGATATAAAACCGCTGAGAACAAACATCATTTCAAATTTACTTGTCAAAAACTTCCAGTCAAAAGATACCGCAACAAATAAGACTAGCGACCACAATACAATAAGAGTGACTAAAAAAGCGATTGCTTTCAAAGAAAAATTCCGTATAAA
>CAZFUR010000267.1:0-3575 GCA_964522245.1 uncultured bacterium
TCACAGGCGGTGCGGGTTTTATCGGATCGCATCTGTCGGAATTGCTAATAGAGCTTGGCGACGATGTAACCGTGATTGACGATTTTAGCACCGGTCGTCTGGAGAACATAAAACATCTAATCGGCAACCCTAAGTTTACCCTCATCAAAGATACCGTTCTTAACGAGAAGATTATGCATGTTTTGGTTGATAAATGCCAGCAAATTTATCATCTTGCCGCTGCTGTGGGAGTAAAACTTATCATTGATCAGCCGGTGCACACTATTTCCACAAATATTTCAGGTACTGAGGTTGTTCTTGATGTTGCTAATAAGTTTGGCAGGAAAATTCTGATTGCTTCTACCTCGGAGGTGTATGGTAAAAACACCGAGGTTCCTTTTTCTGAGGATGACGACAGGTTGATGGGCTCGACCATATATAGTCGGTGGAGTTACGCTACATCAAAAGCGATAGACGAGTTTCTCGGGTTGGCGTATCACAGTCAGTACGGATTACCTGTGGTGGTTGTAAGGTTGTTCAATACTGTCGGACCAAGGCAGATAGGACGGTACGGCATGGTGATCCCTAGGTTTGTCAGACAGGCTCTTTGTGGCGAACCGATAACCGTTTACGGAGACGGTACACAGCAGAGATGTTTCTCTTTTGTATCGGATATAGTCGGGGGGCTTGCGGGATTAATGAATACGGACGGGTCTGTGGGGCAGGTTTTTAATATCGGTTCGACGGAGGAAGTTTCTATAAACGAGTTGGCTCGGAAAATTAAAGAGAAAACAAACAGCTCTTCCCGGATTGTAAAAATCCCGTATGACAAAGCGTATGAGAAAGGTTTTGATGATATGTTCCGCCGTATTCCTGATCTCGGTAAAATCAAAAAATCTATTGGTTATACCCCTACTTTGTCTTTGGATCAGATTCTTGATCGTGTGATCGATTACCATAAAGATATAATCTAGCCCTTTATCGTCTAACCACCTGACCGATTGTCTGAGAAATTGAAGCGGTGTATTGTTATTAGTGATGAGTGTGCAGACAGTCGGTTTTTTTGAACATTTTCTGGAATAACGGTCTGCTTAAAATTCCGATTAGTATTATAGCGCAACCGTTTTTTAGCCAGTTTGGCAACATAGGTACCATTTCAGATGAGACAGATAATCCTTTAACGGCAAAAAACCAGTCAAGCAGTAATCCCAGTCCTAAAGCCGATATTGCAATGGTGATAAGATATAGTATTGTGGCTCGTTTACCGATAACGTTCAATATTGTTGTGAATGTTGCAACGTTCGTAGCGGGTCCGGTCATCAGGAAAACCAGTACTGCTCCTGGGGAGACGCCTTTAGCGATAAAAGCTACTGCGATCGGTACAGATGCTGTTGCGCAAACATATACCGGTATACCCAGAAACATCATAGCCAGCATAGAACTCCAACCCGGTTTAAGGAACCGAGTAAAAAAATCTGCGGGAACAAATACCGAAATTATAGCGGCAATGATTAGTCCGATAAATAAAGATTTAGCCAAATCGCCCGCTAAAACGACAAAACCGTAATGAAACATATTATACAGTTTACCGTGCCTGTTTGTTTCGCCGGAACAGCAAGCGGCTTCGCATTTTGGCGGGAGCGGTTCTTTTTTTAAAGGTCGTCTTGAGTCAAATAGCATAACCAGCACTCCTCCTAGGATACTGGTTATCAATGCTCCAACCGGTCTTAGAACGGCTAAAACGGGACCCAGCAGACTGAAAGTAACGAGAATACTATCAACTCCTGTTTGTGGAGTGGCAAGCAGGAAAGTTACGACTGCCGCTCTTGATGCTCCGTGTTTTCCGAGTGACGCCGCCACCGGAATAACACCGCAAGAACAAAGAGGGAGCGGTATTCCAAAGACGGCGGATTTGATCACAGGCAAAATTCCTCTGCCTCCAAAATGGTTCTCGATTGTTTTAGGCGATATAAAAACCGATAATATTCCCGCCACTAAAAAACCAAAAAGCAGGTAAGGCGACATTTCAGCTAAAACATCCCAAAACTGTAGTAAGATATCGTTCATTTATATAAATCCTTAATATAGCTATAATCCATATCGTTTCTGATTCCCATACGTGTCAGGGCGAAATCATACTTTACAGGATCACTAATGTCAATTTCTTTGAATTTTTCAGTAATTTCCAAAGCGGTACGCATATCCGCCGATTTGCGGGTAGTGAAACCCAGAAGAGAAGATATTTTATGTAGATGTGTATCAAGAGGAACGATCAGTTTTGACGGCGATATTCCGCTCCATCCGCCCGGGTCGACCTGATCTTTCCTGACCATCCATCTTAAAAAAAGATTTAACCGTTTGCAGGCGCTCCCTCTTGCGGGTAGAGGCAATAGAGAATTTTTATCCGATGAGATATGATTGTAAAACTGTCTCACGAATCTGTCCATTGCGGGAAAAACGGTTTTGTCCGAATCTTTTTCCCCTTTACGGAAACATTTTTCCAGAGAACCATCGGTTTGCAAGATTTTTTTTATAGCGTACAGGAATTCGGCAAGTTCTTCTTGGGTGGTGAATCGGTGTTTAAACCCCGCAAAAGTTTTCAGAAGATCAGTTTTTGAGGCTTGTTCGATAAACCGTTTCGGTGACTTGCCCAGTTTTTTTAGAACAATACCAACGCTTTTAAGAATCTGTTTTACGTTTCCGTATGCCAATCCTGAAGCGATCAATCCCACGATTTCACGGTCTGACGGAGAATCGTAATCGTACAGGTATTGCAAAGGGTCAGGTTCGACGAGTGAGCGTTTGTTGTAGGAAGCGTAAAAAGAATTTATCTTATCGATATCAATCTTATTTTTCACTACTCATCTATATCCAGAGAAACCAGTTTTGCCGTTACTCCCGCCACCAAGTTCATTTTTCTAGTGAGTTCTTCATGTTTGTCTTCTTCTCCCACCAGTTCCAAAAACATAAATCCCGTTTCCGAACAATTTTGAAGAACACCTTCATGTAACCCTAACCTTGTTTTGATGATACATCCCCATGTGGTTAAAAGTTTTTGCACCGTAATAGCGCAATCTTTCCTATGGTTTAGCAAAATCAGTAGAACATTTTTAGTCATTTTTTTCTCCCTTATAAGTTTAAAAATCCGTTTGGGTTCGTATATAGCTTCCGTCACGGTATTCATAACAGGCGTTGCGTCCATCCAGCCAACGGGAAAACCGTCTGCTGTTAGGTTGATAGCCGTACGGATAATTGTAGTATTGTTCATACAGGTTGACCCATTGTTGTTGAAGACGGTTTATCCTGTCTTGTTCAAAAAGCCACATACGCAGTTCAGGTTCAGATACAGGCATTATTAGAGGGATATCTCTCCTCTCCAGAGGTTTGTTACCGGCAATAGTTTGTGTGTTTGGAGACCAGCCTTTCGGGGGCGGGATGTTTTGTCGTTTTTCTCTAAATTCGTTAAATTTTTCCCGCAGTTTTCTGCATCGGTCGGCTTGGTCATAACGATCCATTCTTTCATAAACCTGTGCGATTTTTTCACAGGCGTCAGGGTTTTTTCTATGTGATATTATTGATAACGCTTCTTGTAGAAG
>CAZFUR010000268.1:0-3552 GCA_964522245.1 uncultured bacterium
TGCCTGAGTTAGTCAGATGGAAAACACCGAGTGCGGAGTTTTTTATCAATATGACGGTTGCTTTTGCCAGGTCACGTGTGTATGTCGGGCTTCCTTGTTGGTCGTCTACAACCTGTAATTTCGGTTTATTGTTTGATGCGTTTATTATGGTAGATATGAAATTTTTGCCTCTTGGACCGTACAGCCATGACGTTCTTATAATCAGGTATCGATTTTTTTCCAGTATCGATTGGATTTGTTGTTCGCCTTGATATTTCGTTAAACCGTAGTATCCTGTCGGATTAGGGTGGTCGTTTTCGGTGTATGGTGTCCGTTTGTTGCCATCGAACACAAAATCTGTGCTGTAATGAACAAAAAAGGTACTGTTTTTCTTACATTCAACAGCTAAGTTTTTGACTCCGTCGACATTAACGGCATAACACTGTTTTCTATCTGTTTCGGCTTTATCTACGTTAGTATAAGCGCTACAGTTTATCAAAATATCAGGTTTAAAATCATCAAATGCGGTTTTTATCTGTTCGGGTTGAGTTATATCTATATCGTCAATATCTATAGACAGAAGGTCTCCGGGCAGTTCAGCTTCCTGTTTAGCGAATACACTGCCCAACATACCTTTTGATCCGATCAGTAACGTTTTCATTCTTTTCTTTTCTTTTTTTCGACAAGGCATGTCGCCTTAAACAATGATTCAAAAGTGCCTGCGTCAGTCCACCAACCGTCTATGATATCGTAAGTCATGATATTATTTCTTATATATTCGTTATTCACGTCCGTTATTTCCAGTTCTCCACGATCGGAGGGTTTTAGGTTTTTTATAAAATCAAAAACTTGATTATCGTACATATATATCCCTATCACGGCGTAAGACGATTTTGGTTTTTTCGGTTTTTCTTCTATGGCGAGTATTCTGTTACCTTCTATGATCGGGACGCCAAACCGTTTAGGGTCCGGCACTTCTTTAAGAAATATTTTAGCGCCTTTGGGTTGTTTTTTAAAATCTTCGACGGCTTGTTTTATACTGCTCTCTATTATGTTATCGCCCAACATAACGATTACTTTTTCTTTTGCGGCGAAATATTCCGCCAGTCCAAGCGCTTCGGCTATACCGCCTTCTCCCTCTTGATAAGCGTAGTTTATGGCTTGAAGATTAAATTCTTTGCCGTTGCCGAGAAGTCTGAGAAAATCGCCTGCGCTGTTGCCGCCGGTGACAATCAGTATATCTGTTATCCCTGCGTCGACGAGGGTTTTTATCGGATAATAGATCATAGGTTTGTCATAGATAGGGAGCAGGTGTTTATTGGTTATTTTTGTTAAAGGTGATAAGCGAGTGCCTAATCCTCCGGCTAGAATAATTCCTTTCATGGAACGGTCTCCTGTTTGTTTACAAAAGTACTAGATTTGTTTTTTCCACTCTTTTATCTCTTTTTCCATTGTTGCTTCGGATGTTTTTTTCCCCGACATAGTCATATAAAAGAACCAGCCGGGCAGACTCCAGATTATCAATATCAGTCTTGCCATAAGAGCTATAGCTACCGCTCCTTCTTCGCTTGCACCCACAAGCCCAAAACAATAAACGTACAGGTTTTCATTCACTCCTAAACCGGAAATAGAAATTGGCAAGGCACTTATAGTAGAGATTATAGGTATAAATAAAAAGTAATGCGACAGATGGACGTTTTCAAGGGAAATAGCTTTACCCATAATCGATACAATAATAATAAAAATTCCCTGAAGGAGCATAGAAAGTATCAATCCGTATAGTACAACATGACGATGGGATTTATATTTATAAAATGTGTGATAAACCCTCATTACAGTATCTTTAAAAGGCATCATGTCCAAAAGTTTTTGGAGAAACGGTATTTTTTTCATCAACCTTTTGCTCAAAAATATAGGCGTGAAAACGATCATGGCGACAAATATGCATATTATCATAGCCGACACTTTTTTCAGTTCAGGATTGTTTAGATTAAATAACAGAGCTATCAGCCCTATTGTAAGTAGTCCTACGATACCGATTATTCTGTCGATAAACACAGTTGTTACGGCTTCCGGTTTATGATGGTCTGTTTCTTTTGCTATATAGTATCCTTTTATTATGTCTCCGCCTGTGAGTCCGGGCATAGCGTTGTTAAAAAACAGACCTACAAAAAACAATTTTGTCAATTTTGAGAAAGGCGAGACTATATTATGTACTTCAAGAAGAAGTTTCCACCTGATTATTGCCAATACCGATATTATCGAATAGAGGCTTAGTCCTATTATAAATAGGGTTAGGTTTGCGTTTTTTACTTGATTTATAAATTGTGCGCAGTCTATGTTTGTAAAAAGGTAAAACATCAATCCCACTGCAATCAAGATTCTGATCAATAAAGATATGTTTTTTTTAGTCATTTATTTTCACCTTATTTTAATATTTTATCTAATTGTGATATACCATTTTTTAGTTCTGATGGGGAAGTGGGGTGATGCACTTCCAGCACTTTAATTATGTCTTGGTTTAGAAAATCGTCTATACGGTTAAAGTCAAAAATCCCTGTACCGGGTGCTCTATGGTCTGAGCTTCTTATTATATCGTGAATATGTATTCCGAGTATATTTTTTTTAAAAACATTCACATATTCCTCATGATAAAATATATCCAGATTCTCCATCATTTGAGCGTGTCCGACATCGTGCCAGTAACGTATATTCCCGCCGGATAGTTGATTTAGCAGTAGTACCGAGTCTTCTATATCCGGTATTTCATGAGCATGGTAGCGGTTTTCGATACCAACCAAGATTCCTTTTTTGACGGCGTATTCGTTTATTTTATCTAATGTGAGTAACACGTATTGCAAAAATTCTTTTTTAAAAGGTTCGAGTTCTTTAAATAGTTCAAATTTTAGTTTAGAGAATTTTACGGAGTCCTTCTTGTTTTGTTCGAGCATATAGATCATATCGTTGGTTCGATTTTTAACGGGGAATTCCCCGCAGTGAGTCACGATAGCCTTTGCGCCAAGATCGACTGCGTAATCGATTGTTCTGCAAGTGTTTTTTATAGCAAGAGCTCTTTCTGATGGATTTTCACTGGCAAAATTGTAAATATTGGGTGATCTGTATTTGCCCTCATAATCGTCAGGGAATGGACAGAAATTATGAAGGCTGCTAACCTTGATTTTGTCTTGTTTGACAAGTTCTTTTATCCTGTCGACTTTTTTTGTGGATAAAGTAAAATCAAGTTCTATGGATGAAAAACCAAAAGATTTGATTTCGTCGATCATTTCATCTACGTCACGAACTCTCCAAGAGATCCATGATGTGGATAAAGATAAATCAGCATTCATAAATTACCTTACTTAAATCGCAAGTTTCATTAAACAGTTCAACCCCGGATTTTCTTAAAGCCGTCGCCACAACACCGCCTGCCTTGGTAAAACCGTTAACAGTTGATGTGCTAAAGACTCCACAAGAAGGGCTTTTTTCTTTTAGGATAGCGGTTTTTATCTTGAGCATCTCGGTTATTTTAATACAAATTTCGGCGCTCATCAATAAACTATCCGTCATATCTTG
>CAZFUR010000269.1:0-3536 GCA_964522245.1 uncultured bacterium
TGATTCCATAGCAAAAGACGGTAAGGTGTCTGTTAATGAGTCTAACTTTATCCTAAAAGAGACTATGCAGGTGCTTCAGGATATGGCAAAAACTAAGGGGAAAGATCTCAGGTTTGTTATCGTTTCGGATAAATATGACTCGGAGTATATAGCTAAACAATTGGAAACATTGAGAATTTATGACACTCAGGTAGATATATTCGCAAAAGATATGACGGATGGTGCAAAATCGTTTGCCGATATGATGCAATTAGTCAGAAAAGGGTATCCTGTCAAAAACTCTAATATTAAGATTGTATCGGAGGCGGGTAATGTGGACGCTAAAAACGTAGCTGTCACGGAGGGGATGCAACTGATAGAGATAAATCCCTCTTTTAGACTTGAGAAATCGGATACAGGTGAAACTTTTGCGGAAACTCTTGTAGGATGTTTGAACTTATTTGTTAAAGGTACCTTGAATAATTATTTAGACGATTTACCGAATATAAAAGTATTGGATGTGAACATTAATGAGACTAATGTAATCAATTTTGAGAAGGTTCTTGCGGAATATGGGAAATTTGATGATAACCTTTTGCAAAGCGAGATTTTTATATCTAAACTGCGAGAAATATTTCAGGTGGACCTTGATTTTAAAGACAAAGATTTGATGGGGCTTTTCTATAATTCGCTGATATCCTATATCCTGAAAAATAAAATCGAAATAAAAGAAGGTTCCGATCTAAAACAGATAAAAGTTCAGTTTTCAGAGGCTTTAAGAGCCATTATGGGAAATGCATTGGCGGAAACTTTACTGGATCAGCTATTTAGCCAATCTTTAACGGGTTTGGTTTTGCAGTCCGGAAAACAAAAAATAGGTAACGAGTATATGCGCGAATACGAAAAGATGAAACTTGCCGAAGAGTTTGCGTAATATTTTTCTTTCAAGAATCTATATGTAAAAAACTGACACAAAACCCCCATGGTGTGATATCTGTGGGGTTTTTGTTCCATTAAACCATCCTGTCGCTACTCCGGCGGATTTATTAAAGAAATTTTGTAATTGTATTTATAATAATTAATTTATGTATTTTTTAAATAAAATCCATTTTTTGTCGATATGAGCCGTGTAAGATTGTATCTATTTTAACAGATTAATTTGAGGTGTTATCATGGCAAGAAAGCTTTTTTGCGTCGTTCTTTTTTTACTCATATGTGTGTCTTCTTATGCGGGGAGACAGAAAAAAATATTCAAAGTCGGTTTGGCTGTTTTAAAGGATAACCCGGATTACCATGTCGCGAAAACTGCGTTCGTCAATTTTCTTGATTCTCAAAAGGCTTTTTCTGTGCGTTTCATACCTCTTGATTCTTATGGTGATATGGATTCTTATAAAAAGGGGCTGAAACGTTTGGTAGAAGAAGAGAAAATTGATCTTCTTTTTACCACGGGTACAAGAAGTACATTGCCGGCTATTGAGATCATAAAAGATATTCCTATCGTTTTTACCGCTGTGGCGGCGCCTGTTAGGAGCGGTATTGTCAAAAGTTTGAAAAAACCGGGCGGGAATGTTACGGGGACCCACTGTTCTATACCTGTTGTGGCACAGCTGAAATCTATAGAAAAGGTATTACCTTATGCAAGAAACCTAGGTATTGTTTATACAAAAGGAGAAGTTAACGCGGAGATACAGGTAGACGACTTTAAAAAAGCTTCAAAAAGTATGGGGTTGAACGTTATTACCTCTCATGTGTCCAAGGACTGTAAAAGCGAGAAAGAGGTTTTTGACGCTTCCCAGAAATTGGTCGGTAAAATCGATGTTTTCATAGCATTGCTTGATACTTCGCTGTCTCGGTATGGAAAAGGTATGCTTGTAGTCGCTGAACAAAATAAAATCCCTTCGTACTCTCCTCTAGGACATCTTCTTACACTTGGTTCAACATTTTCTCTGGGGGCTGACTTTCATATGTTGGGTGAGTTGGCGGCTAGAAAAGCATTATCTATTCTGGTTGACGGTACAAATGCAGGCGATATTTCCGTAGGAGGTTATGAAAAATATTCTTTGAAAGTTAATCTTTCATGCGCAAAAAAGATAGGGGTATCCATTCCTGTATCGGTACTAAGAAGTGCTAGTAAGGTAATTAAATAAGGCTTTTTATGAAACTCAAATTAAGAATAAAATTATTAGCTATTGTCGTTCTTACCATTGTTGTTGTGGTTTCTTTAAATACATACGTTAATTTGAGGAAGTTTACGGATTTATATAGAAAAAGCATCATTGAAAGGGTTTTTGCTCAATCGGTAGAACTGAAAACACTTATTCAGGACGTGATTGAATTAGGATTGTCTCTTGGCGAATTAGATGGGTTGGATAAGGAATGTCAAAAAATTGTTGATGCTATTCCGTACGCTCAGTATTGTTTTGTTAGCGGTATAGACGGCAATGTCGTGTATCATTGTCTTGAAGAGGAATGTCATCATAGGGTGTCTGAAGTAAAAGATATATATCATGCCTCATTCAGTAAAAATAAGTATTTACTTACTGACAATATAACGAAAAATGTTATCAAAAAAGAAGATAATTTTCTCCAATCTTACAAACTGCCTTCAGGTGAGAAATATTACGATTTCTCTATTCCTATCAGGGATGTGAGGGATAAGAAAGTAGGATACATTAGAATAGGTGTTTCATCTGAAATTTTGGATAAGCCTGTGTCAAGTCTAAGAAATTACGCATTGTTTTTGGGTGTGATATCGGTGCTTATCTCTGCGATAGCGGTATTATTCTTGTCTCATTACAGTATTATGGTTCCCATAAGAAAATTATTAGATGGTATTAGAAAGTATGGATGTGGAGACTTTGATAGCAGAATCGAAATAGGAGACGTTCATGACGAAATAGGCAATCTTGCCGAAACATTTAATGATATGGCGGATAACTTAGCGGGGAAAACCGTCTCTATAGAGCTTCTAGGGAAATCAGAGAAAAGGTTTACCGATTTATCCGAGACTACGGGTGACTGGATTTGGGAAACCGATGATGTTGGCAGATATATCTATTCTAATGTTGTCGTGGAGCAGTTATTAGGCTACAGGCGCAAAGAAGTGTTAGGTAGATATTATTACGATTTTTTAGATTCTTCCGAAAGAGCCGGTGTTATAAGGAAATTTAACAAGGCGATTGAACAAGGTCGTGATATAAGAAACTTACTACATAAAAATGTAACGAAAAATGGTGAGATAATTTTTGTCGAAACAACATGTAAATCGGTATTTGATGAAAACAGTAATTTTATCGGCTATAGAGGGGTGAGTAGGGATATCTCAAAACGTGTTCAAGCAGAAGTTGTGCTAAAGGAAAACGAAGAGCGATATCGATTATTGTTTGAAAGTTCCTACGATGCAATATTGCTTTTTTCAGAAAAGGGTATGTTTGATTGTAATAACTCTGCTTTGGATATGTTTGAGATAAAATCTAAAAGGGATATTTTTGATATAAAATTGTCAGATTTATCACCTAAAAATCAACCTGATGAAAGCGAGTCTTCGCTGATGCTAA
>CAZFUR010000270.1:0-3522 GCA_964522245.1 uncultured bacterium
TTGATACCATAGATCATCCTCAGAATTATTACGGCACGGCTTTGGCGATAAGTCTTGACGAAGAAACCCTTTATGTCGGTGTTAGGAAAGGTGATGAGGGATCTTATGTATATGAATTGCACAAATCGGCGGTATCGCCATTTAATGTCGGGAGTTTTGATAACGATGGATTAGTTGTCGAATCCGAAATCAGTTCTATTGAGGTTGGCAGGATAGGTTCTGATTTAAAGGTTTTTCTGGCAATGCCTGAATCCGATAAAGTAGTGGTTGTTGATCCGTATGATTTGTCGGTAGTCAATAGTTGGGATGTTCAATCACCTGAAAAGATGGAATTTGATGCACGGGAAAATGTTTTGTATATTTTCTCAAAAACGGACGGGTATGTTTGTAAGATAGACGCCAAGTCTGGTTTGATGATATCTGAAACGGAATGTGATAACCCCGTATCGGTTTTCAAGAAGGTTAATTATCGTTTCTTCGATACTTTCGCGCCTCAAATACAATTGGTCTATCCCCATGATAACGATACTTTTATCGAAGGACATTGGCTGGAATCACAGATCAACGTAACCGAAAATAGAGCGATAGATTGGATAGAGGTTTATTGTAACAATGTGTTGACTGATGTTTTATCCGCTGACGAAATCTCTTTCGGGTTGAGGTTGCCGATAATGGATCAGTCGTCTGCTATGTTTAGGATAAAAACCAGAGCGGTTGATACTTCCGGCAACATTGCTCAGAGTAATATGGTTACTTTAAACGTGATGGAGGATGTTGTCAAACCTGTTGTTACAATCGTCACTCCAAGCCCCGGTGATCAGGTTATAGGTGGAGGGTCTGTGACCGTTTCAGGTTATGCTAGCGATAATTCGGGCAGTTCTAAAATGATCGATTATTTCGATATTTATTTCGATAACGATTCCGTATATCGGGCGGCGGCAAATGATGACGGTTCTTTTTCCGCAACAATAAATATACCTGATAATGATTATTCCGATCCGCTTACGATAGGTGTTGTCGCTTCTGATTATGCCGGGAATATGTCGGATAAAGAGGATGTTGTGGTGGAACTGGTATTTAGTGTATCGGGTGAAGGTCAGCTGAATGTCGACGGGGGAGTTGATGGTGAAGAACTTACTTTCTCGGGGGGAGTATCGGATTTGAGCGATATCTATGATACATTCCTGTTGGGCGGGATGCTGTTTGTCAGCAGATATAAATCTATACAGATATTTTCTCTGAACTCTAATTATGAAAATGAACCTGATTGGGCGTCATTATTTATGTCGGGTTTTGTGAGTGAACCTTATTCTATGACCAAATTTGTGGTTAGGGGGGATCGTATATACGGATTGGTTGTTGATAATTCGTTGCGTACGCAGGCGATTTATCTGCGGGTTTATGGCGTGGATTATGTAGCGAAAAAGATTGTCATGCTGAATCAGGTTGAGGCGTTCTCCACCAAGGGATCGAAGGAAGATATAATGATTGACGGGACAGAGATATATGTATCTAACGGTGATGAAATCGCTGTTTTTGACTCGGAGAGATTAAACAGAATTTCTACTATAAAAACTGTTCATCGGATTGTGGATATGGATTATAACGAGAAATATCTTTTTGTTCTTACGTCTGATAATTATCTAAAAGTTTATGGATTGGATGATTTGTCTTTGGTGAAAAATATTCTTCTGAGAACAAAAAATGCGGATCTGACCGGTTTGGCTGATGACGGGGAAATAGAGGTTATTGAAAGTACTGTTTATATAACTGATTCCGTGCGGGGATTGAGATGTGTGACTATGAGAAAAGATCCTTTGGTTTTAGATGTTAGGGAAGACCTGCCTGTTTATCCTTTGTCAGACTTGCCTTTGGGGATAGATGTGTGTGGTGAGTTTGCGGTTGTTCATGGTAGATATGAAATCGCTTTTGTGGATACCTCTGTTGTTGGAGATGAGGTTGTTTATGGAAAAATATCCAAATCGGATAACATGCCTATAAAGGGCAATATCAGGGATTGTTATATTTACGCTGATAAACTGATTGTTTTGTCGGATGTGATCGGTTTGATTAATCTTGTGATGGATTCTCGAAAAGTTCTGGATGTTTCGATGATGATGTCGGATAACGATGATAAATATGTTTGCGAGAGTGGAGCGGTATACGATATCCGGTACGACGTATCGGGATTGAACCCTACGATCGAGTTGATCATTAATGGTGCGTCTTATTCAGTGACAAACGATAACGGTCAATATTTCACAAGAATAGTTATGCCGGATGATGATGTCTGTGCCAACATCAGGGCATTTGATATGGCTGGCAATGTTTTTAATGGTGAACCGGTAACCATTTGTAGATCAAGCGGTGAGAAAAATAAATCGGGGGATAACGATTCTTATCCGATTGTCAATGCCGGGTTTGAGGCGGGTTCTTTGTATGGCTATGATTTTACCGGTAATGCGGGTGTTGCAGATTCGTTAGAGGGATTGTTGCCTTCGGAAGGCAGATATATGGCGTTAATCGATGGTTTGGGATCTATTATAAAAAGAGATGTTTTTGTTCCTGAAAATTCTGATTCTATACATCTGGATGTGAGTTATATCGCTGATAATTCTGCCATTGGATCAAAAGTTATAGCCAAAGTTACAGGCATGGACGGTGTTGGCGAGACGTTGGTTTTGTTGGATTCATCGGTTGAGTCTACAGGGTTATCTGTCAGTCCTTATATAGTACTGGATTCACAAACGGTACTTAAACCTTCGGACAGTATGGATTTTTCATTGAGTTTCCATAATCCGAACAGAATAAAAATCATGTTTGACTTGCTTATAGAAGCTGATATTGATGGAGAAAAAACCGTTTTGAACGGTATGGTTGATCTGAATACAAAATTGTCTCGTATACCTAGAGGCGGAGGTGTTACAAATTATAAAGTGACGCTAAAGAACAGTTCTTCAGTTGATATCCATCCGCCTTACAAGGTGTATGTGAGCATACGTAGTCGGAATGTTAGTTTGATCAGTTCTCATAACAATAAAAAACTGCAAATTGTTACCTATGCGAAAACGGTTTCTATTCCTGTAGGCAAATATTGCGGTACTCCGATAACTCTTGAGATCTATACCGATACCCAAAAAGGTCTTTTGGCGATAGATAATTTGTCATGGAACACAACTGTTGATTATTGTGCCCCGCTTGTGGACTTGTCCGCTAAAAAAGGGTTAAACGGTAATATAAAATTGGGCATTGACACGTATGATTCATCGGGAGTAGGGTATATGGAGATTTTTGCGGATGGCGAGCCTGTCTATTCCGGCAAACCTGTCGGCAGTTATTCGTACACTGTGCCGTCGACTAAATCGGGTCGGGTTGTTTTTAAGGTGAAGGTGAGAGATATAAACGGTAACGAATCGTCATCAAGGCGGTTTTGTGTCGGTACAAAATAGATCTGAATTAACGTAGAGGAGAGTTTTTGATGAAGATAGGTGTTGTAATATCAAGTAATGATGCGGAAACATG
>CAZFUR010000271.1:0-3508 GCA_964522245.1 uncultured bacterium
TTCGACCAAAATAAATGCTAACAACTTGCTCCATTTTTTAGAAAAAAACCGCATCATGGCACACCTTCCCCTTATTTCAATATATTTTTATATTAAATTCCATATACGAAGATTAATTATCACGTCATTCCTCATCAAAAAACTACATAGAAGATTTGAGTATTTTTTCAGTCTTCTCGTCAATAACCTTAATATTGGTCTGTTTCAGTCTATCTTGAGCAACTTCAAGGATCTTTGCCTTAGCCAGATTACTAATCAGATCGTTTATTCCTTCGTATCCCGGCTGACCTTCGACAATTTTGACAACACCGTCTAATATTGTTTTGAGTTCTTCAGCAGGATTTTCAAACGATTTAACACTCATCAAATTAAACATAAAATCAGACAACAAGTTCTGTATCTTAACAGCTCTAGAAGATTCACCCGTATTCTTAAATATGGACTCTATAGACAAGAACAGCACCTTGCTCATAAACTTTTCAGCAAATTCACTGTTGTTATCATAAATCTGAGCGATAAGAGAATTAACGACATCGGTTTTCTGTTTTGCCTGTAATTTTGTCATCAGATCAACAAAACGTAACATCAAAGCCTTTTGCCTAATCGGAGATAAAGAATCAAATTCACTAAACACAGAAGCTACAAAAATTGCTTGTGCGGAACCGGTGTAATCTGAAACCTGATCTGCTATTTTTGATAGCTCATCGTCATCATCCCTAGTATACGCAAACCGCTTAGCCAATTTATAAGCCGCTTCCACAGATTCAAATTCCGCTTCCATCTGATTAGAAACTTTGCTTGCGGCCTCTCTCAACTCGACATCGGAAAACAGATCAAGATCATATTCATCCGCCTCTGTAGCCCGGTCTTGTCTATCCGCAAGTCTAATGATATTAACAGGAGTATAAATGAGCCTACCATCAGTTTTTGACAAGTCAAACGATATATTTGCCACTTTAGTATCGTTCAGTAGTATCTGAACACCGTCTTCAACCAATTCTAAATCGACAAGACCGGCATCCAATTCAAGACCATAACTCTCAAAAACCTCAGCTATTACAGCCTTTATTTTATTCAAGTTTTTCACACTGAGAACATCAACTCCGCTTAACATATCCTTTATTCTAGGACTATTCAACAGAATTTGCTCTATCGGCTCAGCCAAATGCTTGTTAAATTTGCGCAATGGCGATGTATCGGTGTCCTCAGCCAAATTCTCCAATCCACCGATTAAAGGTTGACGTAAAAGCTGTATATCCAAAATCCCCATATCTTTCAATTTTCTCAACAATAGTCCCTTGACCTCTTCTAAAGGCAAACCGTCCTTCACCTGATTTTGTATATCCTCCAACATCTCTTTTCTAATATCCGCGGAGATATCCAGTCTATCAAATACCCCGTTAACAAAAGTCTCAACATTTTTACGTTCCTGTTGGGCGATATCTTTAGATGCCTCTTCCAATCTGGCGACATCCCCGGCAAGACCTTTATTTTTCTGTTCGGCTCTTCTATCGGCAAGAAGCTGTTCTAAAATATTTGCCACAGCGGATGTTGCAGAAGTCATAGCATATTTAGGAAGCTCGCTTCTTTTTATTGCCTTAGATATATTCAACATCAATTCAGAAATAGTTTTTGCCCCATACATGGAATGTTTAGAATAATCTACGTCTGAGAAATCGTTTTCTGCTCGGAACGAGTCTTTATTAAATTTGATATTAGAGAAATCTATTTCGGCAATATCCGCTACTTCCATTTTAGCTTTAACCTCCGTAACCTTCTTGCCATTTTCCAAAACATTCTCTGCAGTCGGTAAAGAAAGTATTGAGGATAAAGTGTTATAGAGCGACTGAGAAATATCGGTCTCATTTATAGTTTCCAGCAAATCGCCACCGATTTCTTTATAAAATTTCTCGTCATGTTTACCTTCAAAAGCATCTTTAATCCACTGTAATGACCGGATAAAACTATTTTCTAAATAAGTCTCCGCAAGATCATAGGTTTCAACTCCTATTGAATCATCCACGGAGACCTGATTGGTCAGTTTGGTTCTAAGTTTAACTAACATGTCTCTAAGTTTGATTAGATCGACATTGGACTGTTCGGTCTCACCTTCTTGTTCTAGGCGTTTGATTTCTTTTTCGACCTGTTTTATCATTTTTGTTATCGTATTACTGATCAAGAAATCCTTAGTTTTATTTATTGTCTCCAGCATTTCTTTCTGAGTGTTTGCAAGTTCGTTATTGAAAACCATCTCAAGAAGATCACCGGCAGACATATCGCCATGTTTACCGATAACATAGGTTTCTCTTGCGTTGAATAATCCGTCTCCGTATCCTCGGTCTCTACCAAACCCTTGTAAACTGGTCGACAGATCCGTAGATGAATCCAGAATATTCACGAACGTCGTATTGCCGTTCGCCTTCAGATCCAGTCCGAACACGTCACCGCTATGAGTTAATATCACAGCCTCACCTTTTGCAGGATCTTCCAGCATCCTTTCAGACACGGCCTCGTTAGTCAATGGGTCCCCATTCTTAACGTATCCTTCTCCTTTTACATAATCATAACGGAACCACTTATCGCCGTGATGTATGATAACATCGCGAATGACACCTGTTTGTTCAGCCAACCTGTTCAGTTCAGCCAACGCCTCTGCATGATATGTGGAAACATCTGTCGATTGAGTATGGAATACAAACGCTTTATGACCGACCTTACTAGGATCTAACGACTGAGACATGACAGATCTTATTCCATCAACACCCTTAATAGGAGTTTTATTATTAAATTCCGCTTTAGAATTAAATCTGCTGGTTTTAGAATTTTTCTCCGCACTCACAACAGCCATCACTTCTTTTACCGTAGTACCAAGCACCTTAGCGATCAACTCCGCACTTTTTGGAGTGATATATCCTCCAAAATATTTAACTACCGCAATAATGCTTTCCGTACGATCAATCTCTATACCCAAAGCACGGTGCATACCTTCAACCAACCCCAGAGTACCTGTCATCGTGGTAACACTACTTCCACCCGATATAGCAGCATACAAGAACTCTTCGTAACTACTTTGTAGAGACTCAGCGTTCAGTTCAACATCATTCAGGTCGGCTTCCAAACCGTTTTTCAACAACCCGAACATATGCTTGATTCCTGCTTCATAAGCTTCGGAGAATTTGCGATTTTCATCTGCTCTACCGAAAGAGACAGGTACAACCTTTGTTCCGTCTTTTGAAAGCTGATAATGTGTCGCCTCCGATTGGGTCACGAATGTAGCAAATGCCTTCAGTGCAGCTCTATCCGCTATATGTTGCTCTTCTTTTGAATTTTTTAAATCGTTCAAGCTCAACCCGCCCAAGCTATTTGCGAACAAAGCATTCACATAGTTATTAAATACAGGTTTTATGTTGACGACCTCCTCGATACCATCTTTGCCTTTCTGATACTGAGACGATACGGTCAAACTGTCTACACCTTCTATGTAAGATACACTCTTTTCACTGTTACC
>CAZFUR010000272.1:0-3498 GCA_964522245.1 uncultured bacterium
CTCGGTATAAATGTTACCGTCGATACCTTTGATTTTTATGCAGTTGCTGTCTTTGTTTACAAAATCGGTACAGATGTAATCGTTTAAAAGAGAGTTTTTCCCGCCCATAGATAAAAAATAACTCAAACGTTGACCGCTGATAAAAAGGTTCCCTCCGTTATCTAGGTACTCCACGATGGTTCTTTGTTCGCAGGTGGATAGATGATGAACATTATCTGTTTTTCCTACCACCCAAAAAACCATTCCGTTTGAATACTGTTTTATAACCTGAGTCGGTATTTCGCCGTCTTCCTCGGTTTCCCATAAATCAAACGGTAACGATAGAGTAGATAAATCGGATTCATATCCATCAATTAATGAAGGTTCGTCTAATGTATCGTTCAATAAAAGAATAGAATTTTGAGCCGTAAACGGTTTTGTCGTGAATTTTATTACTTGTCGGTTTGTTTTTGAATTGTTTTCAGAATCTTTTACGAATAGATTAACTTTGTAGTTGTGGGGGGTGGAGTCGGTTTGCCAGGTCGCTCCGAAAATATTGTCATTAGGGTATTCGTCGTTGTGGTTGCCGTCATCGTATATATTTACGGTTGATATTGGTGGGGCGGACTCGTTATCGCGATCTAAAATTAATAGGTAAGACTCTGTTATTTGCGATCCGTCAATCAAGGTGACCTTAAATGAGACTTCTTCTTCAGGTTTAAGGTATTTTGGGGTGACGGATGATTCTAATAGGCGGGGCGGTGTCGTATCTATGGAAGATACGGAAGACAAGATCCTCTCGGATAGATCATCTTCGCCTTTTATTATTATATTTATCTTGAAGATATGATTTTTGGGTGTATCGTATGACGGTGTTAGGGAAAAAGTGTTTTCAGGTGTCGTAATTGTCGTATTTGGCAAAATAGACGGTAAAGACAATGAGCGCATGTAATAGGTGTCCAGATACTGGTCTTGAATAACCATTTTTAGCGATATTTTTCCCGTTTGAGATTGTCCTATGTTTTTCATTAGAAAACGTATGTCGGTTTTTTTACCGGGGTGGGCGGATGTGTCGTTGTCAAGAATTGTATCAATGAGGATAATGTTTGCGCAAGGAGCTGTCGTGAAATAGTAATCTTCACTTACGGCGGTGTTAGCGGATAAATCGGTAGCTTCTATAAAAAAGGAATATTTTCTCTCCGGAGAAGAAGGCGTAGAGAAAGAACCTGTGAAAATATTATCGTTCGGATTTATATCGGGTGTTGTTCCGTTGTCTATCAGATCGATAGAGGCTATTTTGGTTCCGTTGCGGATATATATCTGTGCGGTTACGGTGCTTATCCCTTCAGAATCGGATACGTTAGCGCATATTGTGACAGGCGATCCTGCGCTTACCTGTTCAGGTGTAACTTCTGCCATTTTTATAAACGGAGGTATAGGATTGAGATAGTCGTCTAAATCCAAAGAGACTATTTTTGACGGTATTCCGAACCTGAAAAAATGAAAACGGTGTTTTCCTTCAGAAAAAAAGCATAGTTTATTGCCAATCATATCTGCATCATCAATAGAGCCGTGGGTATAATATGTAGTCGTCGGAAGAGGGTATTCTCGATCAAACAGAAACAGTTCAGGCTCTTCAGGGTCTGCGCCCCACGTAGTTACAGCTATATTTTGTCCATCTTGTGAACATAATATTTCGTCTACGGCGTTTGGCACTTTTATGCCGAATAGATCATCTTTGGGGGTATTCGAGAGACATTTTTTTACTCGATAGGTATAAATGGGGATATTTGAGGTTTTGTCCAAAATGTGAATCAAAAGACCATTATCCTCAATTCCAAATGAGGATGTTATCCTTTGAGTAGTGACTATTGTCTGTCCATTTCCTGAGATAGCCGTTTTAAAAATATTGTTTCCGTTACCCGGATAAAAGTCCCATATTTTTTCATAAGTTTGTCCGTTCCATTGTTTTAGTGTAATCCTGTCTGTCTTTTGAGAACCCACGATATATTGACCGTCGCTGTTTATACGGAATGCTCGGTTTATATAGTTTCCCGCCCATCTTAAAGATCTCAAATTTTTATCTAAGATATACGTTTTTTTGTCGTCGCTAAATAGTACAAAAGAGCCGTCGGCGGATATTTCAAACCCTGAGTTTTTTATATTCAATGAAGGCTGGGTAAAGGTGAAAAGAGGGTAGGCGGAGGATTTACTGAAAAGGTATATTATTATATTGGATAACGATTTATCATGGGTGTAGACTGCAATTGTGTTTCCGTCAGATGATAGGTCTAGGTCGGATGGTATATTTTCTGTGGGAAACAGATATTGCCAAACCACGATAGATGAAGAAGTATCATAAAGTAGCAGTTGGTATTGAGAAGAGACTGTTTTGTTTAAAACTGCTATTGTGGATGCCGAATGAGACGTTTTTGTGAGAATTATATCCAGACCGTCTTTCTCCCACAGTTGCATTCCTGAATTTATATTATCGAGCAGTTGGATTTTTGTCTTTTTTGTTATTAACGTTTTTGCGCCTTGATTTAAGATTCCTATTTGTTTGGTGTCTTCGCAATCTATACTCCACAATATGTTATCGGGTGATTTTGAGCATATAAGATGATACGCCCCTTCCGAAAAATTCTCACCTTGTAATTTCACAAAATAGTTTCCGCTATCCGGTATCAAAAAGTCTCTTATCAACGGGTCGTCATGGTAATGATACTCATCGTTCGAGATTAATTCTGTGCCTGCTTGATTAAAAATTGTTAGTTTGGAGTCTAAGGGAGAAGCTATATCTTGTGCGTCGATATTGATGGTAATCGAGTCGCCAGAGTCGGCATAGAAAGTGAACCAGTCATAGTCTGGAGTTGACGCTTCACCGCTGGCGGAGTCTATTTTTGTTCTGGCGTTATCGTGTATAATTTTTCTGGCGGTGGATATTTCTATGGTAGTTGCCTGAGGTTTTGTGTTGTTAGGTTCATAGGGATCAGGTTTTTCTTTATGGAAGACGAATTGTATTTTGTACGAATCTGACGAATTAGAGAAAATTATGTCTCCCTCATATGTGTATGGTTCTTCAGATAAGGGTGAAAGATCTGATGTTATGGTGATGCCTATCGGAACGGAAACAGAGCTTTGCGCATTTATGGTTACGGTGTCGTTGAAATCTATATCTATGCCGGTGGAAACATTGGATTGCCAGTCTATATTGAATATTTGCGGAGTGTCGGATAGATTTTTTATACGCAATGTTTGTTCGGTTTGCCATGGTTGGGTGTTGTTGTCTATACCTGTAAAGTAAACAGATGACGGCGATACTACGGTATTTGCGGTAAGATTATTTTCCAGATCGATCAGTCCGCCTCCTTCCGTAAGGGCATCCTCTCCGATAGACACGGCCGTTTCTCTCAGAAGATTCTTTATTTCAATAGGAGTGAGAGACGGATATTCCTCCAGCATAAGTGCCACGGCACCCGCTATGTGGGGAGTTGCCATTGATGTACCCGATTTGTAACC
>CAZFUR010000273.1:0-1702 GCA_964522245.1 uncultured bacterium
GTGGACGTATAGATATAGTTGGGCTCATAGAGTCTCATATACCTCTGAAAAAGAATGGAGCAAACTATAAGGCGTGTTGCCCGTTTCATAAAGAGAAAACCCCTTCTTTTGTCGTCAGCCCGTCAAAAAATATCTTCCACTGTTTTGGGTGTCATAAGGGCGGTGATATATTTTCTTTTATGATGGAGTGGGAGAATATATCGTTTCCCGAGGCGGTTGTGCGTCTGGCGGATAAATGTAATTACACTCTCACCGGAGCGGATAAGCGTGGCGGAAATTTTTTCAAAAAATCCCGGAAAGATCATCTGTTTAATTGTCTGCAAAAAGCGGCGGAGTTTTATCACGGTTTCCTGAAGGAAAATTTGTCTGCTTCCATTGCGAAAGAATATTTTTTTAAAAGAGGGTTTTCCGGTGAAACTTTGGATAAATGGAAGATAGGATTTGCCCCCGCTAAAGCGGGTATTTTATCTGACCATATGAAAAAACAGGGGTTTTCTTCAGAAGACTTGCTTAAAGTAGGGTTGTTGAAAAAAAATGACCGTGGCAAACTGGGCGACCGATTTTTTAGAAGAATTATGTTCCCGATCTTCGATGAGCAAAAACGGGTTGTATCGTTCGGCGGTAGAGTGGTGGATAATTCTTTGCCAAAATATATAAATTGTTCGGAAACAATACTTTATAATAAAAGTAAGATTTTATACGGGTTTGGGCATGCGAAATCTAGGATTAGAGAAAAAAAAGCGGTTATAATAGTCGAAGGCTATTTTGATGTGCTCCGTTTGCATGAAAACGGAATAGAAACCGCCGTCGCTCCGTGTGGTACTTCTTTGACGGAAGAACAGATAACCGTATTGCGTAGGTATTGCGATAGAATGTATCTGGCTTTTGACGCCGATCAGGCAGGTGTGAATGCCAGTTTGAGAAAAGTGGATGTTATTCTGGAACAAGGTATTAACGCTAAAGTTGTGTCTTTCCCGAAAGGTGAGGATCCTGACAGTTTTATCTGTCGGTTCGGTAAAGAAAAATTTGTTGAAAAAATAAAACAATCTGAACCTATTTTGGATTTTAGAGTCCAAGTATTAGAGCGGCAGTTCGGTATCCAAGACGAATTCGGTAGAACGAAGGTTGCGAGATCTATGATGGATCTTATATCGAAACAGCCCGATAAGTTGCTGGCGGATAGCTGGGTGGCTAAGTTGTCCGAGAGGCTGGGTTTCTCCAAAGAGGTGCTGGTTAGTGAGTTCGGGAAAAGTAGAAGAAAGTTTTTTAGAAAGAAACAAGCTTTCTCGCCTGAAAAAACATTGTCTCGACAAGACGAGATACCTGTTTGGGAAAAAGAAATTTTGCGGTTATTGCTAAAAGGTGATAAGAATATTTTAGATTTAGCTAAAAAACTATTGAAAGATAACCTGTTTTCTAATAGAATTGTAGGTCTTCTTTGGGATACCCTGTTGAATCATGAAGGGGGGGCGTCTCCATTGGAGATTTTGTTGGATAAATATAGAGATGATTCGCAAGTGACTGCTTTGTTGACAGGTATATCCGCTCAGCAGGGTGTCGATGGTGATTGCGAACATTATCTGAGGAAGTCGGTAGAACGACTTAAATTGGAGTATTTAAATAGGGAAATCCAAGGTTGTCTTGATTCGCTTGAACATTCAGGCGGAGAAGGGGACGTTTCTATTTTAAAGAAGTTACAGGA
>CAZFUR010000273.1:1712-3496 GCA_964522245.1 uncultured bacterium
GAGCTCAGACAAGAAAAAAAACAGCTGGGCTGAATTTTTTTTGAATTTATTAATATGGAGCGACGTGGTTTATGGTCGGCAAAGAAGATAGAAACCAGAGAATCAAACAGTTAATTCAACTTAGCAATGACAAAGGTTTTCTGACATACGAAGATATAAATGAAATCTTGCCGGACGATGTTGTCTCGAGCGAAGAAATAGATTCTATTCTGATCCTTCTGCGTAGCATGGATATAGAGATAATAGACTATGAAGCACGTGAAAGAATTAGAGTCGAAAAACAAGAAGAAGAAAAAGCGGAGAAACATGCCAAAGCCGCACGACTTGAAGTCCTTGACGATCCTGTCAGAATGTATCTCAAACAGATGGGACAAGTTCCTCTGCTTACTCGTGAACAGGAAGTCGAGATATCTAAAAGAATAGAACAATCCGAACACCAGATAAAAAATATCATTTTTCGGTTTGGCTATACTTATCGGGAAGCACTAATTCTCGCCAACCGTCTCTATAACGGCAAGGAGAGATTCGATAGAATCGTTATGGATAAAAAAGCAAAATCCCGTGAAGGATATCTTGCGGTATTGCCAAAACTGATAGCCAATACCGATGAATTGCTTCGGCTGTCTATCGAGAAGTATCAGGCAAAACTGAAATCCGGTATAGACGAAGAGTATAAAATAGAACTGGAAACCGAATTGGAACAAGTCCATGAAGATCTTCAGAAATCTGTGAAAAGATTCTATTTTAAACAATCTGCACTAGAATCGTTCTCCGAGAAAATTGAGGCGGTCTATCAACAGATATATCAGCTTATAGATAACATTAAAAAACTCGATAAACGTAAAGACGATTTTACCGCCAACAAACTCAAAAATGAAAAACGTCGGTTACGAGCAATAGAAATCCATGCGCAAATGCCTTATGGTGAATTTCTGAAAACAGTGAAAACTCTCCGCAAATGGATAAAAAGATCACATGACGCTAAAAAAGAAATGGTTGAAGCAAACCTGAGATTAGTTATCAGCATCGCAAAAAAATATACCAACAGGGGATTATCTTTTCTTGACCTGATTCAAGAAGGCAACATGGGATTGATGAAAGCAGTGGAAAAATTTGAGTACCGCCGAGGATATAAATTTAGTACCTATGCCACATGGTGGATCAGACAGGCGATCACAAGATCAATCGCCGATCAAGCAAGAACTATACGAATCCCCGTGCATATGATAGAAACGATCAATAAACTTGTCAGAACTTCCAAAAAACTTGTGCAGGAAAGCGGTAAAGAACCGACTCCCGAAGAAATAGCGGAAGAAATGGATATCTCTATAGAAAAAGTAAGAGGTATCTTGAAAATAGCCCAACATCCCATCTCTCTGCAAACTCCGGTTGGCGATACCGATGATAGTCATTTTGGAGATTTTATCGAAGACAAAGGTGTGGAATCACCCGATGAGGCAACCGGCTATACCTTGTTGCGTGAACAGATGGATGACGTTCTTCAAACTTTGACCCCAAGAGAACAGAAAGTTCTATCCCTGAGATTTGGAATCGGAGACGGATCACCGAGAACTTTGGAAGAAGTCGGCAAAGTTTTTAACGTCACTAGAGAACGAGTCAGACAGATAGAGGCCAAAGCGTTGCGAAAAATGAGACACCCCATCAGAAGCAGAAAACTCAGGGGGTTCTTGGATGCGCTACATTCCTAACTTGTGCGTTGATGTCCTTGGTTGATGTCCTTGGTTGATGTCCTTGGTTGATGTCCTTGGTTGATGTCCTTGGTT
>CAZFUR010000274.1:0-3475 GCA_964522245.1 uncultured bacterium
TGAGGTTAAAATATTTTTTATGGGTAAAGGTGTCGAGTTTCAAAAGATTAGTACAGATAAATTCAATACTTTAGGTCAAGTAGAACAATTTTTGGAGGCAAAGGGCGAAATTTACGCTTGCGGTAGTTGTATCAAGTCTCGTAATCAGGAAGGCTCTGATGTGTGTCCGATCTCAACTATGCGAGATATGTATCAGATTGTCATGGAAAGCGATAAAGTAATCAGTTTCTGATTTATCTATGTTTGAAAAAAACCCTCTTCCGGGAAGAAGAGGGTTTTTTTATTGATATAAATATTAGTTTACTGCACCAAAAAGAGGTTCTCTGTCAGGTGTTTTTTCCGAGTCTTTCTCTTTCTTGGAGGAAGTTTTCTTTTCCGCTCTTGGTGTAGGAGGCGCAGGAACTTCTTCCTGGTTCGGGTTTACATCTGATTTACCTATAAACGTGGCACCTTCTGAAATGACAATTCTTTTTGCTTTTATGTCTCCATAAAGTTCCGCACTTGATCTTAATTCTATCTTATCATCAGCCGTTACGTTACCTGTGAGTTTACCCTCTATTATGATGCTACCGACTTTTACCTCGGCGGTTACTTTGCCGGTATGACCGATTAGAAGTGAACCTTTGCTAGATAGGTTGCCGTCAAAAATACCGTTGATCGTTAAATTGTTCTGGAACTTGAGAGAACCTTTAAACTTGGTATCATCACCTAGTATAGTTTCTTTTTCCATTGCCATACCGCCTGAATAAGAGTCGGATTGTTTTTCGCGATCGAACATTAAATAGCCTCCTTAATTTATATGTTTAGTATCTGAGTTTCTTGGTTTTATTACTGAAGAGCTCACAAAAGTTGCTCCTTGTTCGACTTCTATATTTGTGGCGTGAAGTTCCCCAAAAAAGAATGATCCTGCTTGCAGTTTTACAGAACCTTCACAAAAAAGTTTACCGTTAAATTTACCTTCCACGATTGCCTCGCCAGCCCTGACGTTTCCGTTAATCTCACCTGTGGATGTGATATATAATGATCCTTTTGTTTCTAAGTCGCCCCTAAAAAAATTGCTCTTTTTATAATCTTGAAGGTTAATTCTGTGCCCGCACTTTTTGCAGAAAGCGGATATAGCTATCACCGGAACATCTTGATACGTTTCACAAGCGGGACACGATATCGGACGCGATTCTGTACTGTAATCTTTCGATCCGTCGGTATTTGATGTATTCTCATTTTCTAGATCGATTGCTTTTTTTACATTAAATATCTTTTTGCAGTTTTTACAGAACGATGATATTGCGCTTTCCGATACGGCTTGAATCGTTTTGCAAGACGGACACATTACATCTATAGTCGGTTGCGGTGTTTCATTCGCAGACAGGGTATTTTTCTTGAGAGAAAATAATTTTTTCATAATGGTAAATTAGTTATCTTTTTTTATGGTTGCTTTTCCAACAAATGTTACACCGTCTTCTATATTTATCGTTTTTGCCTGAATATCTCCAAGTACGCTTGCGCCGGATATAAGGTTGACGTGTTCTTTGACTTTAATGGAACCTTTAAAAAATCCTTTTATCTCCAAGTTATTGGCGTGGATCTTTGCGTTGACCTTGGCTGTTTTCTCAAAATAAAGGTTGCCATTGGTTTTTATTTGCCCCTTTATTTTACCCAAAACGGTTAGATTATTCTCAAACTCAATCTCGCCATTGAAATCAACATCGGATGTAAGAAGACTACTATCGTTGCTTATGTTGTTAGGCACGAATGTATCACTGATCCTGTTTGTTTCTTCGGGTAGTTGATTTTTAAGTGAATTTTCCAATCCCATAGCGTCCAGATCTTTTCTGTTTTTGTTACTAGAACCCAGTTTCTTTAAAATATTACTCATTCTGCCTACCCTTATTTTTTATAGTTGAGAGCGTATAAAACCCATTTGAAAATAGTCTAAAAAAGCTCGCAAGAAGCGATTGAAACAGATACCACCCCACGTTACATATTCTATTTATTAGCAGATATCATGTCAAGACAAATAACGAAACCTGTTACCTAGCAAATAGCATGCTCAAATGTTATTTAGGCGGTTGTTTATAAATAAAAATCTACAAAAATCAAAAACTAACTTGATTGACAGATATAAGGTTTTTCTGATATTCTTCGTAGACCACATTAACTGTACAACATCTAACTTCAGTGTCGAATCCTATCATGAATATGAAACAGAGTTACTTGGATAAACTAGTCCGATTTTGTCTTGATAAGAAAATATATGAATGCTCGGATAAAATTATTCTGGGGGTATCAGGAGGTCCTGATTCGGTGTTTTTGCTTTTTTTACTGAATAGGTTAAAGACGATTGTCGGGTTTGATTTGTCGGTTGTTCATGTGAATCATCTGCTCAGGGCTGATAACAGCGAGAAAGATCAGGTTTTTGTACAAAATCTGACAGAATGTCTAAATCTGCCACTCACCGTTTCTAGAGTTGATGTACGGAGCTTTGCAAACGAAACGGGTCGGTCGATAGAGATGGCGGCACGGCATCTTAGATATGAGGCTTTTTTCAAGGAGGCTAGGCGGTGTGGAGCAAATATTATCGCTACTGCTCATACGGCGGATGATCGTGTGGAGACTGCTCTGATGCGCATTGTTGCGGGGTGTGGTTTGTCGGGACTGACAGGTTTGAGACTGAAAAGAAAGTGGAAAAACATTACCTTATCAAGACCGCTTATACGGTGTTGGAAAAAAGATATGATGAAATACCTGAACGAGAACGGTATCGGTTTTTGTCATGACGAGTCTAATCTGTCGGATGAGTTTACACGCAATAGGTTAAGAAATAAACTTATACCGTACCTGACGGATAATTTTAATCCTGATTTTAAAAATACGTTTACGAGAACACTTGATCTTCTGGAAAGTCAGGCGGATGTTCTGTCGAAAATCGCTGATGAAAAATATGAAGAGGCTATTGTGAGAAAAAGTGCCGTTCATGTTTTTGATAAAAAGATCTTATCTGAACTGAGTGAAGGAATTGTTGGCGAAATTCTTATCCGATCAATATTTGAGATTACAGGTTCTCCTGTCAGACTTTCTTATAAGCATTTGTTTCCTCTTATACAAAATCTGTCAAAGACCACGATGGGGGAATACCTGTTTCCGTCAGGTATTCGGGCGGTTGTCGATAGGTCATATCTCATTTTGGGTATAAAAAAAGATTTGGATAGTTTTTTTGTGCCGAAAAAATTAGATGAGACGGTAAATGTTCCGGGTGAGATTACAATAGAACGGTCATTAAAAACAAAAATAAAACTGTCTTTCTCTGAAAATACAAAATCTGATGCGAATGTTGATTTTTCTTGGTTTGATCTGATGAAGGGGCAAGAGGTATTTTTTTCAAAAGTGATATCCTTGCCTGATGAAATGAAAGAATTGAGGGTTAGATTTAGTGTGCCGGGTGAAGGGGTGTGCTCGGAGTGTGGTAGTAAAAAAT
>CAZFUR010000275.1:0-3470 GCA_964522245.1 uncultured bacterium
CGTGGTATTTTTCGCTAACATCCATATTGTGAACACCGATTCCCAGAATAACTCCACACATTGAGGTATCTATATCTTTTACTTGATACGTATACGTTGACGAACTATTTTTAATTATGTCAAGTTTCAACCCCGCATCTTCCAGAGCAAGTTTTGATGCCGTTATGGCGAAATTAGTCATTCTACCGTTCTTTTTCAAACCTTTGTCCGCTTCAAAAAAATCCTTAACTGAAAAATTTTCTATTGGAGCACCTACCTTAGAACCGTATTGATCCATATCCACTCCGTCAAAAGAGATATTTTTGACAGCCGATCTTTTTTGCAGTAACGATTGCCACAATTCTTCGTGATCAAATCCCAAAGACGTCAACGCCCCCATACCGGTTATAACAATTTTTTTATTCATATGACTCCTTCAGAATTATAATTTTCAGACAGAACTATTCGGGACTTAAGGTATCAGAACTAAATCGTTCCTGTCAATTATAGAGTAAGTTTTAGGCATTTTTTGATACAAAATATTTTTTATTGGTATTGATCTTTTTGTCTAAAATGATATAATTTTTCCGAATTTATAAATCCATAAACTTGAAATTAAGGATCTGTGATGAGCGCTAAAGAAGATTTAAAAAAGTTAAGGGCACAGATAGATAAAGTCGACGCTGAAATAGTCAAAGCGATCAACAGACGGACGGAAATTATACTTGATATAGGAAAACTAAAAGAAAAAAACAAAACTAAAGTCTACGCTCCCGATAGAGAACACAAAGTTTATCAGAAAGTTTTTCAGTTGAACAAGGGACCGATGAAAAATAAATCTCTTGAGGCTATATACAGAGAAATTATGTCCGCGTCATTGTCGTTAGAGAAAAAGATCACCATCGGGTTTCTTGGTCCTTTGGGAACGTTTACTCATCAGGCGTGTATTCGGAAGTTTGGTTCTTCTTTGCCGTTTAAACCGTTCAAAACCATACAGGATGTGTTTAAATCTGTTGAAGACGGCGAATGCGATTATGGAGTTGTCCCTGTGGAGAATTCTACCGAAGGTAGTGTTAATAATACACTTGATATGTTTGTTGAATCGACTGTGCATATCTGTTCTGAGATATCGATACCTATTCAACATAACCTGATGAGTATGAGTACTGATCTGAGTAAAATAAAAAAACTGTATTCTCACCCTCAAATATTCGGTCAGTGCAGACAGTGGATTTTAGGTAATATGCCCGGTGCCGATCTCATAGAGGTATCAAGTAGCAGTAAAGCCGTTCAAATGGCGGCGGAAGATAAACAAGCCGGAGCAATAGGATCGGATCTATCTGCTCAATTATACAAACTAAAAACAATTGTCAGATCTATACAGGATAGAAGTACAAACGTTACTCGTTTCGCGATATTATCAAATGTTTATCCGCCTAAAACAGGTAGTGATAAAACTTCAGTGGTTGTTTTCTTAAAAGATAAAGTGGGGGCTTTACACGATACGCTGCTTTATTTTAAAAGTTACGATTTGAATTTGACCAGAATAGAATCGCGTCCGTCAAAAAAGCGACCGTGGGAATACTATTTTTTTATTGATTTTGTGGGGCATTGCGATGATTTAAAAATTCAAGATATGCTGAAAAGTTTGAGCGATCATTGTGAGGTTGTTAAGGTGATCGGTTCTTATCCTGCCTACAAAGAACCTGTTGAGGGTGTTGTATGACCTCTCTCATCGGTTTAAAAAAAATATCTATCATCGGTATGGGGTTGATGGGGGGATCTTTGGGCAAGGCGGTCATGAACTATTATCCTGATGCGATCGTGACCGGTGTTGTCCGTCGTGAAGAAATGTTGGGTTTGGTTTTAGACGCTAGGGCTGCTCATAAGTCTACTATGGATATAGAGATAGGGGTTAAGGATGCTGATCTTGTTGTGTTGTCGCTACCTGTTGAGGTTATATGTAAAATCGGATCTGAGATTAAACCGTATCTTAAATCGGGTGCGGTTATGACTGATATGGGAAGTACGAAAGGCAAAATCGTTAAAACTTTGACAGATGTCGTAGGAGATGGTGCAGTTTTTATAGGGTCTCATCCTATGGCGGGTTCGGAGAAAACCGGATTGGATAATTCAAAACACGATTTATTTAAAGACGCTACATGTATCTTAACTCCGTTAGAATCAACAGATACTCAATTGCTTAATAAACTGAAATTTTTTTGGGAAAAGATAGGGTGTCGTTTAATGGTAATGACTCCGCAAGAACATGATGCGCAAGTAGCCGCCATAAGTCATCTGCCTCATATAGTATCGGCGGGGATCGTCTCTGTCGCAAATGAGTTGAATAAACAAACAAAAACCGTGTTTGACCTGATCGGCACAGGGTTCAAAGATTGCACAAGAATCGCCGCAGGGTCTCCTGATATCTGGTTGGATATCTGTGTTTCTAATAAAAAACATATCTGCGAGCAGATAAAAATCTTCCAAAATAAGATAGAAGATTTTAGAGAGGCTCTTATTAAGGAAGATACCGATACCGTCATGAAGTTTTTAACCGAAGCTAAAGAGATAAGGGAAAATATTTTCTAAAGATGGATGAGAAATATATAAAGATAGATGGTTGCAAATGGCTTGATGCGGAAATGTTTATGCCGGGGGATAAATCAATCTCTCACAGGTCGATGCTGATAAGTTCTGTAAGCGAGGGGGAATCCAAAATATCCCGTTTTCTGATGAGTGAGGACTGTTTAAATACTATGCGTGCTATGCGCTCTTTGGGAGTTAACATCACACAGACGGGGGAATCCGATTTTGTTGTTTGCGGGGTAGGGTTAGATGGTCTAAAGAAACCTGAATCTGTTATCGATATGGGTAACTCCGGTACAGGTATGCGTTTGATTGCGGGATTACTGGCCTGGCAAAAATTTTCATCGGTTATAACCGGAGACGATTCTCTTGTGAGAAGACCTATGAAGAGGATAATTGATCCTCTCTCAGCGATGGGGGCATTAATCAATGCTAAAGATGGACAGTTTCCGCCTCTTAAACTGCGCGGTTCAGACCTATCGGCGATAGAATATCGTTTGCCTATGGCGAGTGCTCAGGTAAAATCAGCTATTCTTCTTGCCGGATTGCCTATTTCGGGGGAAACGGTTGTTATCGAACCTTCTCAATCTAGAAATCATACCGAAAAAATGCTTAAATATTTTGGTGCCGATATAAAAGTGGATGGCTTGAAGGTGAAACTTAATGGCGCAAGACGCCTGATCGCTAAAGATATTACTGTACCGGGTGATATCTCATCGGCATCTTTTTTTATGGTTGCGGCGGCAGGCATGCCTGGTTTTAAACTTGTTATAAGAGATATCGGTCTAAATCCGACACGCACGGGGATAATAGATGTTTTAAGAAGAATGGGAGCGGATATCTCGATTACGGAGTCGGCGGATTCCCAAAAAGAATGGGGTGAACCCCGTGGCGATATAACA
>CAZFUR010000276.1:0-3454 GCA_964522245.1 uncultured bacterium
GTACAGAAACTGCGGATGCTCCGATGGCGGAATGTATGGATGGAATCAAACATGGAGAACTCCTCTAAGAAAAAGTTTCGATTTTCTAAACAATGAATCTAAAAAGATATATACGAAAAAACTATCGCACTGCGTAAACGATCTAAAAAAAATGCGCAACGAATATATCAAGGTTATTCTCAATAAACAAACAAAAGAGGATTTTTTAAAAAAACATATAAAAAAAACCTGCCCAGATAAAAATATATCATTAATTTTCAAATTGCTGGAAGCTCAATACTTTTCTCAACTGACATACACCAGCTGTGCATGGTTCTTTGCAGATATATCAGGACTCGAACCGATGCAAAACTTGAGATATGCCGCAATTTGTATAGAGATTTTATCCGAATTCTTAGGATCAAGTTTGGAAACGAATTTTTTGAATATTCTGGATAAAGCACAAAGCAACATCCCGGAAAAAGGATCAGGCAAAAACCTGTATCTAACTCATATAAAACCTTATACGTCTTATTCGGAAATAATCGTAGCGAACTACGCTATGGAAAGTTTTATCCTGAAAGATAACCAAGACAAGAATCTTTTCTTTTATACTCTGCACAAAGTATCAAACAAAACAACATCAGATAGCAATGGACTCTTACTAAACAAAGGTATCATCAGATGCACCAACAACAGGATATCTACTCACAAAGAATACGAATTTTTTCTATTCGTATCTTCCTATAAAGATATGAGGTGTTACATAGCAAAACAAAAAATAGATTTGGATTCAAAAAACCGTTCAAACAGCGATCTTGAGAAAATTATATCAAAAAAAATAAACCATAACTTTTATACTCTGAAAGATCTGATAGGCGACGATCGCGAAAATACTATTCAGGTGGCTCTCAAAAAAGAGATGAAAAAATTGGAAACCGTTTTCCATAGCATTTATCGAAAAAATGTAGACCTCTTACAAACCTTAACCCAATACAATTTACCTCTGCCAAACGTTCTAGCAGAAATATGCGGATTCGCTCTGACAAACAAAATTAATCAAGAAATGAAGAAACTAAACAGAAAAAATAACACAACAAAAGTCTATCAAGACTATAAAAAAGTAAGAGAACTTTTTCTGTTCGGTAAAGAGCTTGGTCTCCGTATAGACAAATCTTTTCTGGAGAAAAATTTCAATCAAATAATCATGTCCAAACTGAAAACCCTAAACAAAAACATGGATTCCGATATATGTAAAACAATAATAGATTTTATGGATATCCGACACGGATTAGACCTAAAACTTGATACACTTAATATGCAAAATACAGTTTATGAAACACTTCAATCCCTCAAACCGAAAAAAAACACCTCCTACATCAAATCCATTCTAGAAATAGCAGGTATACTATCTTTCGATGTTGATTTTTTTAAGAAAGAGTTAAAAATAGATAGGAAATGACAACAACCTCATCAAAAAAAAAGAACCGCCTAAATAAATAGCCGGTTCCAATGTATAAATAATTTGATGTCACACGAATTAACGTCTAGTGCGAACCCTCTTAACTAAAAACAAAACACCAAAAATAAACAAAGCACAAGCAGTAGGCTCAGGAACAGGATCAGAAGATTTCTTCTCACCAACATAAACATTATCCAAGCTGACACTACTGTTAAACTCACCCAAAGTCAACAGATTCTCCGACCGAGTATTATTGTAATACTCATTACCGTTGGCTATTTCCATATACAACTGGGCAGTCTTTCCATCTAGCAAACCGCTAGTCAAACTGGAAACATCAATTTCTATATGGGTGAAACCATCTATATCACTATCCGAGACAGTAAAATCTAATCCCGCAGTACTGGATAACTCATCGGAAAAATCCAAACTCCTGAAAGAATGTTTAAAAATCTCATGATCAAATGTCCAAAGAGGATCAATAAAAGCAACTCTGAAATAATCTGCGCCACCGCCGGTACCCATTATAATGTCATTCAGAGTATACCCATTTTTCGGATGTGCCTCAAAAGAATATTGATAATCGAAAGAAACTACCTCAACAGTAGAATCAAGTTGAATCGTACTGCTATTCATGATTAAGGAAGAAAAGAAGCCTTCTCCCTGAGAATGATCGGAAGGATTATACCAATTCAATGTATATCTGGCGTATCTGTTAGAATTTTCTTCGATAATGCGCAACGTACCAAAAGTATCATCGATATAATCAGAACCATCGCTATCGAACTTCTGATCAATCAAAACACCAGCGTAAGCCATTGTCGAAAAGAGCATAAAAGCCCCAACTAGCATCGCGACAACATTCTTCATATTTAAAATCCCCCTCTATATTTGCAATCAATCCTCTCTCTAGGTTTACAGTAGTATTTTACACCCTAAAAAGCAAAATATCAAGTTTTTAGTTGTTTTTTTATGAAAAACTTTTTTTTGGACCATTATTTTGGATTTAAAGAAGTAAGAATTTTTTATATCGCTTTATCAAGAACACGCTTAAATTCCAACTCTCTCAGCTTCTCTTTTCTGGGATTGGAGGATTTTATACCGAGTATTTTTCCTCTTAGATCGGAACTTGACAAACTACCCCGCCCAACTATGATATCCGTCAGATCAAGAACCAAACCATTTTTAGGATCCGATACGGTAAGATTCGGCACTTTACCTCCATGGATAATAGAATCCACACTGATAACAGCTGATATAAAATCTGAGACAGCTGAAAAATCATCTGCCAACGGTAACTTTATAACAAACATATTCTGAGCAGACGATTCTTTGGCAAAAACATCATTTTTAGTTATCAAGTTTATAAATTCTGTAGAAACATCCATGGAACTTAGTTTGTTTATGTAGCTCTTTATCGCAAACAACATGTTACCATATGTACCATCATTCATTTGAACGGATTTATCATACTCCTCAGAACCGATAATTTCTATCCCGGAAACAAGGAATTTTCTGCTCATTAAAGATTCTAGTACATGTTTTTTGACTTGTTGCGTTGAGAAAACTACAAGTTTGACTTTATCGACACCGTTTGCTTGCCGATTCTCATCTATTGTCCGCAATATCTCACTAAGATACGTCAGATCACTATTGGGAATGGCATCAAAATCTATAACTATGTACTGTTGTCGCGCAATGTTGGCAGATTTTTTTATAGATATAAGATCGGATTTTGTTAAATTGACAAGAAAAGAATCCAGATTGGTCTTTCTCAAAATCTGGTCGTGAATCAGTTTATAAACACCCGGTTTTAGACTCGGTACGCTTAAAATAGCTCCGAGAATACGATCCGCTTCTTTAAATTTTTCCGATATTTGCAAATCGTCTCCTAAAGATGACCACCGCTTTAAAGTTTCCGACAAATATTCCAAATAAAACAATACAAACTCCTCAACTTTTTGTTTATCAGAATCGGTAAGATCATTCTTTAAGAAGCTACTCAGATAGTCC
>CAZFUR010000277.1:0-891 GCA_964522245.1 uncultured bacterium
AGATACGGCACATGTAGAATTTTACAATATCAGACCCACCATATCCAAACCCGACGATATGGAAGTGACAATGGGAGATCAGTTCACCGTAAACAATATCCACTATTCCGATCCCGGCACAAACGATACCCACACCATATCAGTAGACTGGGGCGATTTTACTTACAGTCAACTCGTAGTAACCGACGGATCTTTCTCCATAACTCACGCATATATAAATACAGGATATTTCATGGTTGTTATATCGATAACAGATAATAACGGTGAATCGGATAAAACACACTTTTTTGTCCGCTCTAGACAAAACTCACCGGCTAGTTATATAGGAATGACAGAAGAGATTATATCGGTTGCAAAAACCATGTCTATATCAAAATGGTACATTCTGTCCAATATAAAATATTATCTACGACAAACAAGAGTCTATTTAGAGCGAAACGATATCACCACCGCAATATACAATTTAAACCGTGCAAAAACCTACGTATCAAGAAGACGAAACTATATAGACACACAAAATTTTATCACTTTCACAAATATGATCGATAACCTGATAAACTACCTAAACAATTTGTAGACTTTAGATTCTAAATAGAATTATAAAACGATCCATCTCCCCGACACCGCATTTATAAACAATTATTCCATAACGACCAAGACTTTGTAGACACGACTATTTTCATCGTTCATCTGTTCATCTACGCCTCTATCAATCCAATAATTTATCCCCTCCTCCGGAACACAGATGATATCGTCCTCTACCCCTTCATAGTCCACCTCATCCCATACTGAACTGCCAACATTGCGCCAATATATCTTATATGTTCTGTTCGGCTGGTCTGTAACGTTCCAAGTAATCTTCACACCCTCCACAACGCGCTCTAAAGTTAC
>CAZFUR010000277.1:901-3424 GCA_964522245.1 uncultured bacterium
CACTAAAAATTGATTCCGCATCGGTAGGGCTCATTCCCGCATATACTTCGTCACCATCATTCATACCGTCATTATCGCTATCAGGGTTGACAGGATCAGTATTATGGATAAATTCGCCAAGATTATTTAACCCGTCATTATCATTATCCCCGCCCGAATCAAACGTCAACGGATCGATACCGTTATTAACCTCCCAACCATCGGGAAGACCGTCATTATCCGTATCGTTATCCGACGGATCCGTACCGTTAGAGAACTCACCAAAGTTATTTAATCCATCATTGTCTCCGTCATTATCGGCATCGTTACAGAGCGGGTTAAGACCTTTGTCTATCTCCCATTTATCAGGAATTAGATCGTTATCGGTATCAAGTTTTGTGGGGTTTGTATGATAAATCAAAACTTCATCGTAATCGGATATTCCGTCGTTATCCGTATCATTATCGTTGATATCCGATTTGTAATAAACGGTTTCCATAAAATCGTTAAGACCATCGTTATCCGTATCTAAAACAGAGCTTACAGAGCGTTTATTCCAACCTAGTTCCTCAAACGGCAAAGCCGCTTTTGTTATACGGACATCATCTATTTTTCCTTTATATTTCACTTTAGAGAAATCTTCTATATCCCATACATTAAAATGTGATTGATCGGGAATATCTGTCCTTCGATAAAGCTGACACTGTGAACTATTTTCTATCGGTTTATTATAATTTTTACCGTAATAGCCGTCATATTTGCTTGTAGCATCCAGAAAACGTATTTTATCCGATATACTGATATGGTTTCCCGCCTTCTTTATTCTCCCTACCTCTCGTCCGTCCACAAACAATTTCAGTAAATGTTTACCGCCATCATACACATACGTAAAAGCGACATGATGCCAATTACCGTCATACAAACCTTCACTCCTATAACTTACGGCACTATACTTTGTTGTGCGTTTGACACCATCGTCATAAAGCCTCAACTGCAAATGTTTGGCTTTGTTTTGAAGAAACATAGAAAAACCGTAATCAGTATCGCCCACAAACATCAAAGGCACAAAACAGTCTTGTGTCAACAATATCGGATCCGGTTTAATCCACATTTCCACAGTCAAAGCCTTAGTTTGCGGATCAAGAATATTCTCCGATAATATCAATCCCGTCTTCTCGTGGACAAGCCCTGCGCTATAATACACTCCCGTATAAAAATAACAAGATTTATCGCCCACATAAGACGAAGGTTTCGCTTCATAACCGGTAACGTTCACGCTAACCGCTTTATTCATGAATAAAGTCCCGTAACTACTTGTCATGTTAGAATTATCGAATTCAAACGCCGCAACCATTTTATCCAAAGGATAACTAGTCGGATTCATCGGATCACTGAATTTTGCCTGCTCCTCGCTATTGCTAACTCCGTCACCGTCTATATCCGGATCAATATCGTCCGCAATACCATCGTTATCCAAATCAGAATAGAAATGAACCACTCCCGATATTGGATCCGAAACATTACCGCTACAATCAACCGCCCTCACATAAACCGTTACATTCCCAGAACCGTTATTATAAATATACACCGACCTCGCAGAAGTAAACGTTTTAGGTTCCAATCCGTTTATGGAATAATAGTAACCTTTGATACCCGTAGCGTTACCGTCGTTATTCGGATCGATAAAAGCATCCCATGATATATGAGCCCGTTTTGCCGTATAAGTCGTTTCAGGAATAAGATAAATCTGAGCTGTTCCCGCTAAAGGAGAAACCGTATCGATAACCGAAGTGACTACACTAAACGTATAATCCGACATATCATAGCTTGAAAGACCATTAGGTTTAGTCTCTATCGCCTCAATTTTGAGTTTATATGCTCCAGATAAAGCAGACGTATCAAAAACCTGTGATCCACTATTTATTACACCACCCGCTATATTTATCCAGTTGTCCGTGCCCTCGGCTTTATATGATATCGTTACAGACAACACATCCGCATCAATATCTTGCGCACTGTAAAGGATGGTCTGCTCCCCCGACAAAATCTCTTTACCTGACGGATATATTATCTGGACAACCGGCGCACTATTTTCCTGTCGCAAATCTAACTGCCTGTAGGCAGATTCCCCGGATGAAAGATCTTCATAAAAATGTATAAACGGACCGATATAGCTATCACTATTGCGATAAGTCGCATCCGTGATAGCCACTTTTGTTTCCAACAGCTCCAATCCGTCAACCCAATAGGAAACATGAGTAAAAAAGAAATACGCATCATACTGGGGGTTCTGAAAATATTTATAAAAATCTGGAGATGTTTCTTTCCAGCACATTTCAAACGTTTCAAACCCCACCCATACGGAATCGCTATCACCGCAAGAAATTTCTTCAGCAACCCTATTTTCTACACCATCCGCGGTAACATAATTCATAATCGCAACCCTATCCACGATATCCTGAATATCCTTATTATCCGGCTGTCCATTACCGTTCCAATCGCTTTCATTCAGATAATAAGCCATATACACAGTAAACGTTACCG
>CAZFUR010000278.1:0-3413 GCA_964522245.1 uncultured bacterium
TACTCCGAAGCCCACAATAATTATGGCAAAATGTTGGCTATTGAATGCAAATATCAAGAAGCTATAAAAGAAATAGAATTAGCACTCAGGCTTAATCCTTACAACGCAAAAGCACTCAATAATCTAGGCGCTTGTTACAATAATATAAGCGATTATGATAATGCCATAGTAGTCTTAAAAAAAGCTATCCACATCTCCCCTAATTACATAAACGCACGATACAATATCGGCACATCATACTACAAAATAGGTGATTACGATAACGCCGAAAAAACAATGCTTTGGATATTAAACGTAAAACCTAATAATAAAGTCGCAAAACAATATCTAAGTTCCATCAGAGCTATAAAAAATACTCCAAAACAAAGCACCCTCAAACCTAAGAAAAAAGATACCCCCGTCAAAAAAGACCTATTGATAAAACACCCGCCACTAATAAAACCGGTAGAGAAAATAATCAAAACCACCGACGATTTAAACCATCTGCTATCCAAATCTAAAGAACTCTTAAATAAAGGGGAATACCTGCAAGCTTTACAGATACTCAGGAGAGCAAAAAGACACCACCCAAATAACATAGATGTAATGCACCGACTGGCTGACTGCTACATAAAACTTAAATCATTTAAAATCGCTAAAAAAGAATATACCGCCATCCTCAAAAGAAGACCTTCCGATAAAAAAGCGCAACAACAACTAAAATATCTGGATAAAATAAAAACACCTCCGAAGAATAAAAGATCGAATCAAAAGAGCCGGGGCAGTCACTTTGAGAATGAGGAACGATCCGATTAGTTTACCCAAGAAACCTTACCTGACAAGAGATGCAACCAAGACTTAACCGCCCCGACTAGTTATCTATATCGGCAGGCACATTAATAAATCTTACATATATTTTTATTTATTTTAATTAACGCAAGTAATTGATAAAGAACGGATTACATTTTCTACAACTATTTACTTTTAAACAAAAAAACACCTCATAGAGAAGACTCTTATACTACAAAACACCCCATTCTGTATAAATAGAATCGCATTGCGCGCATATAAACCGACATACCAAGTCATAAATATATTTTTTCAGTCATAAAATTCAACAGGAAAGATTATGTTATTTTCTGATAATAATATTTGTATATTTCTTCGTTTTCACTGACCTTATTCAGTATTGTACCGATAATTTTTGATTCACTGTCAATTAGTGATTTTTTAATTACCTCATTAGACGGCATAGGAAACATTCTATGCCCCTCAACCAACAGTATACCTTCTACAAAGTTTGTCAGGTAAAGAGTATCGGAAAAACCTATTATCGGAGACGAATCGATGAGAATATAGTCGTAATCTCGACGTAATTTAGCTAAAACCGACTCTAATCCCTTTATGCCTGCTATCCTTCGATTCTCCCTGCCGGGCGAACCTGCGGAAATCATATCCACATTGGGATATATGAATGGTTGAATCAGTTCCTTATAGTTATCCTGATGTTCGTCAATATTGATAAATCCTTCCTTGTACGGAACAATATCAAACCGATTCGGCAAATCAGGATTCACCATATTCGCATCAATAACAAGAATCCTCTTGCCTATATCGCTAAACGCCATTGCCAGATTTACGACAATCATTGTCTTACCTTCTCCCGCAGCGGCACTAGAGACAAGTATAACTTTTTTATCATCTTTCATATTTGCTATACATATATCGTTGACAATAGACCGAAAAGCGTCATTAGCATCGCTTTCAGCGGACATTTTGTTTAAAGTAGTAATGCCGTCGGGAATAATGGTCATTACCGAAAAAACCTTAGAACTGACTTCCAGATAACTATAGCGTTCCCAAAACATAAAAAATATTATAAAAATGATCCCCATAAACAAACTGGATACCCCGGCACAAGACACACTGAGAAGATAATTTGGGGAATCTATATCCCCCTCGAAAGGCACATAAGCTTTTTCTATAACCTCTATCCTGCAATCATTCATCTCGTATAGCGACAACGTTTCGACATACTTTTTTCTCATTTCCACATATAATGCTTTCGCTATTATAGCATCGCGTTCGGCTTGCAGATATTCAAGCTCTTCACTTTGTATGACAATTAGATTCTTCTTAGAATAGTTCAGAAGCTCAAGAATACTTTTTTCTTTTTCTTGGGCAATCTTATATTCAATTTTCAAGCCACTCAAAACCCCACCGACTTCATTTTCTATCTCAGAACGTATCTTTTTGACCTTCGCCGTCGCCTCAACAACTAAAGGATGAGCGTCACCTAAACTCTCCTTGTAATATGCCAGCTTAATTTCCTCAACAGCAAGAAGTTCTTTCAATCTGATCAGATTGGAATACGGTCTTTCGGTCATAATCATGTCTATTTTGTCGTTGTCGGGGAGAGACTCTATTTTTTTAAGTCTTATTTCTCTCAAAATACGATCCATCTTAGCATCTAAATACTTGGCATTATGAGAGATAATATCCAGTTTATCTGTGTTAAAACCGTCCACTATTGTCAGATTTTTCTTACGTTTCAGTTCCTGAACAATAGCCTCTTTTCTAGATAAATCTTTCCTTGTATATTCTATCTGGTTTTTTAAGTCAGCCAGCATTTCTCTATTTTTGTCTTTTTCCTTTATTGAACGTCGCTCTTTATACAATTCAACAAATCTGTTTGCGATATCGGCTGCAAGCTCTCTCTTTTCAAGAGAAACAGAAACCTCGACTACATTCGCCTCAAGAAAAAGTTCTATTCTTAACGCATTTCTCAAAACCGCCAAGGCGTATTCTTCTGGATAAACATACTCCTCATACGGCGACAGTTTATAGCACAAACCCATTTTTTTCACCAAAGACCTTAATACGTCTTTGTTATGCATTATGATATACTGGGTATAGTAGAAATATCTTATATAATCATTGGATATAAACGGATCCCTAGCCAGATCCATAGAACGAATCACCGGAGCTAATAAAACTTTCGTAGTTGCCTTATATTTCTGAGGTTGCATCAAACAGAAAAGATACGCAGATATAACCGAAACGAGACAAAACGACAGCAACAGAAACCATCTAGCCCTCAATGTCCTTAGTATTTCTAAAAACAAACTCTTTGATTTATCAACCAACCCGATTTTTTCTTGCAAGAAGAAACCTTCCGTTTAAACAGATTTAACCTTAGAGATTTTAACGGTATTTTTATAAGAAAATTTTAGTTTTAAATTTATAACATACTACAAAAAAAACGTACATAATTTATTGACCACTTGTATTTTTTGAATAGTTGATTACGATATTTGCAAGATCTTTCACAAGTATTTTCTAAGAGATAATGTTTTCATCCGCTTCTCAGTCGCTATTTTATTTCGGCTAGAAATTAGCTAAAGAAACACTCACATTACCTAAATTAAAAAAAA
>CAZFUR010000279.1:0-1265 GCA_964522245.1 uncultured bacterium
CTAAACTTAATATGTTACTGAAAAATAAAATATTGTTGGACAATATCGTTGAGAACGCTTACAACGATTCAAAAAAATTCACATGGGATGAACGCGCAAAAGCTATAATCGAAGAAATCGAAAATATCTAAAAATTCTCTATATATAGAATGTCAACCGAATAAACTATTTATCGGGTGTCATTTTTTCCAAATACTTAAAATATTCGCTGTCGGTGGAAAGAATTATAGTTGTATCTTTGTTTATGGTGTCTTTGTATGTTTCCAGAGTTTTAAGAAACGAGTAGAAATCAATATCTCTATTATATGAGTCGGCGTATATTTTAGTGGATTTCGCATCCGCTTTACCTTTTATTTCCTGTGCGGTTTTGTATGCTTGCGAGAGTATTCCTTTGAGCTCTTTTTCCGTGCGACCTTCTATTTCCGCTCGTATTCCTCGTCCTTCAGAGCGATATTGTTCTGCGGCTCGTTTTCTTTCCGCTATCATTCTTTCGTATACTTTGCGGCGTACATCTTTTACATAATTTACTCTTTTTATTCTCACATCAACAAGGTCTATACCGTATTGCGGGGCTAACTCTTTGGCTCTTTTTAGAATCTCTAACCTGATCTTTTCTCTCCCGACGGTGATTTTTTCCAAAACTCCTTCCTCAATGAAGGCGTCGGTTCTTTGAAGTTTGTTGGATTCATCAATTATTTTGTTCGATGAACGGACAATCTCTATTAGATTGTGAGCCGTAACGGCATCTCTCACTGCGGAGTCTATGATATCGTCGAGCCTCGATTGAGCGCCTTGTTCATTGTACACCGATTGAAAAAACTTGAGCGGGTCGGATATCTTCCATCGGGCTGTCGTGTCTACACTGATATATTTTTTGTCTTTGGTCGGGATCTGATTGGGGTATCCGTCCCATTCCAAAAGACGTTTCTCAAAAACATTGATTTTCTGTATAAACGGCATTTTTACATGTAAACCCGGAGTGGTTACGGCTTCTCCTATAGGTTTGCCAAATTGTGTCACAACAACCTGTTTGTCCTCTCTTACCGTGTAAAAAGGATTGCCCGCAAATAATGCAACACAAATAAGAAAAATAACGGAAACCAATAGATTTTTTTTCATTATTTCTTTCACTTGTTCAGCTTGATTATAGCCTACTTCAAAAAATAACTGTCCATTTGGTTTTATTACACTTTTGGCTTTCTCGCTGATAATATTATAAAAAGTAAATCCATCTCCAAAATCTGTTACCGCTTGCTTTGGTTCGT
>CAZFUR010000279.1:1275-3411 GCA_964522245.1 uncultured bacterium
CCTCAATAAAGGCAGTATGCCTTGTTCTTTAGGATCGATGATATATTTTTTGCCTGTTTTTTTTAGTATGGTACTCATGTTTTCCAGATAAAGCCTTTTTTTGGTAGCGTCTTTTGATTGCTCGTAGGCTTCCCAGACTAAAAGAAACCTTTTTGCGTCGCCTTTTGCTCTGTTTATTTTCTCAAGAGCGTACCCTTCGGCTTCTTTCTGAATCTTATTTGCTTCACCCTTAGCCTGAGGAATTTTTTGGTTATATATTTCCCATGCCTGATTGATCATTTTTTCACGTTCCTGTTTCGCTTCGTTAACTTCATTGAACGCTGATTTTACTTGGTCGGGCGGATTGACATCCTGCAGTTTTATGGTGACTATATGTATACCGCAGTCGTAGGAATCAAGAACCTCTTGCATCTCCTTTTGCACTTCAATATTTATCTCCATCCTTTTCGTCGTCAAGACGGAGTTGAATGCGTAGTCTCCCGTTACTTTTCGCATTACCGATTCGGATACGTCTCTCAAGGTTTTTCTCAAATCACGTATTCTGAAAAGAGCTTTTACCGGATCTTTTATCTTGAACTGCACTATCCAATCCATATTTAATACGTTTAAATCTCCGGTCAGCAATAACGATTCGTCATCGTATGAATTCTTTTTGTATGTGGTTCTTACCCCTGCGGAATGAGTGCGGAACCCGAACTCCTCTTTATAGATGTATTCCACTTTCATCGGGTGTATCGTCTCTATTCCCAACGGCAGTTTCCAGTGTAGACCGGGATCGGTTATAGTGACGAATTTGCCGAACCTGAGAAGTACCCCCAGCTCGTTAGCGCTTATCGTGTAAAACGATGTCAGTGCCATAGCACCGACAAACAGTGCCCCTAAAACCAGGAACAGTGTACCCCTTCTTAAATTGATATTTACCGTGTCATTCATTCGCAAAATCCCTCAAGTTTCGTATCTGTTTACTCATGGTATCATTAATAAGATTGTTTGCAATACAAAAATCGGACAGTTTGATAAAAATAGTTTATAAACTTATATATTGTGTACATTAATTTTAACTTTTTTTTAAAATTTTTTTATTGACAAAAAAAATCTTTTGAAGTAAATTTACGTAATATAATGTAATTGAGATACATATATAAGATTGCGTTAGATCTCAAGACAGATGTTTATGGTTTATACATTATTTCGGAATTTGGTATTATTATAACTATTGAATAATTAACTGTTTTTAGAAGGAGTGTTTGTTATGCAGGTTGATGGTTTGGTTAGATTGCAGGAACTGGAAGATTTATTGGTAGAAACTAAAAATTCTGATAAAAAAGACGAGATCAAGAGCGAAATTATTTTGATAAAAGCACAATTACCATTTGATATTCTGAACCGTTTCTATAGCCTATATAAGCGTAACGGCAATGCGGTTGTCGTGGCTAACGGCGGTGTTTGTCAGGGCTGTTTTTTGAACTTGCCGTCCAGTCAAGCCTCTTCAATGAGTCACAGTAAGACTCTTAATGTTTGTCAGAACTGTGGTAGATTCATTTACATGGATTCTGTAGAAGCGGTGACTATTTCTTAATAGTTTATATATATAAGTAGTGCCAAAGAGAGCCTGTCGGCGTTAGTTGACGGGCTCTCTTTGCTTTTTCGGTGGATAAGATCGTCGGTATATGGTAGATTTTTGTGGGGGGGATAGTGTTTTTGAGATTCTTATCTGTTGCTTTTATCCTATGTTGCTTTTTGTCTGTATCTGTTCTTGGTTCTGATGAGGATGGAACGTCTGTTATCTCTGATAATGAGACTATTGTCGAAAGCGGGGTTGACGAGTCTGTTGCGAGGCAGATTAATCGGAATCTTGTTCTGGTAAACGATTATCTTGGTGATAAGAAATTTGAGGAGGCGATATCTCTGCTAGAGAAATCTGAGCAACTTGATCCCAAAAACCGGCGGATACTCAAAATCTTGTCAACTACTCTTAATAACTATGCCGTTGAATTAGCGGAGCAAGCTAGGTACGGTAGAGCTGTAGATGCTATTGAGCGTGCGTATGTAGTAAACCCTTCAAACCAAGTGAAAAATAATTATCTGAAAATATTGACCGGTTTGATCGAACCTCACATGTACGCCGGTTACTCC
>CAZFUR010000280.1:0-3401 GCA_964522245.1 uncultured bacterium
GTCTGAAGATCCTGATTCATACTGCCCATCCAGAAAAATACCTGTCATCGACAACAGGACATACTGAAATAATAACCTTAATCAAGACTCTAGATATTCCGTGAGGCTTAATATGAACCTTTATATCACCACACAAGGAGCATACGTAAAAAAAGTCGGCAATACTATCGTTGTAGAAAAAGATCACGAAAAAATTGTCCAACACCCGATTAAAAATATATCCATGCTGATTCTATTCGGGAACATACAAGTCACCATCCAAGCAATGCTCACACTACAAAAACACGGATGCGATATCGCTATGATGTCTAAAAACGGACACTTTAGAGGCAAAATGTCATCAGCTTATAGCAAAAACGTCACTTTCCGTCTAGCTCAACATAAAAGATACTCCGATATACCGTTCCGACTCAAATTTGCCCAACAGATCGTCTACTCTAAAATAGAAAATGGACTCAATTTACTCAAAAAATATCACTATAACCCCAATAACCCTGCAAAATTTAATAACCTATCCCTATTTAAAAAAAATTTAGCTGCAATATCTAAAACCAATGACCTAAACGAACTAAGAGGTCACGAAGGCTACGCCGCAAAACAATATTTTAAAGCTTTATCCGAATGTTTTACCGTAGATAATATCTCATTCACAGGACGAACATACTATCCATCTCCCGATCCTATCAACGCACTATTGTCATTCGGTTATTCGTTTGTAGCAAGAGAACTGCAAGCAATCCTAGACGCATGCGGATTTGATCCGTATATAGGATTTTTTCACGAAGTACACTACGGTAGAGCATCCTTGTCTCTTGATCTACTAGAAGAGTTCAGACACTCGGTTGTTGATAAATTAGTCTTGAAACTGATAAATAAACGAATCCTAACAACTGATGACTTCTTTAAAGATGAAAAAAAAGGCGGATGCTATCTAAATCGTGAATCGTTGAACATCTTTATCCATCATTTTGAACAAATAGCGGATACAGATAATATATCGTATGGAGACAAAACTAACAAAATTTCGTACCGTAAAATTTTCTGGAATCAAGTGGAAAAACTTAAAAAAGCCGTTCTGGATGGAACCGATTATCATCCTCATTCATTCGGGAGTGAACAAAAATGAAATATGCAATAGCGTACGATATATCAGACGATAAACGTAGACGTCATGTGGTAAAAATTCTAATGGGTGTCGCATACAGAGTCCAAAAATCGGTCTTTGAGGGGATCCTGTCGTCAGATGAAATAAAAGAAATCACTACAAAATTAGCCGATATAATCAATCCTAAGCAAGATTCTGTACGGTTTTATCCGCTATGTGAATCATGTAATAGTAAAATAAACATGGCTGGAACAGGTATAATGATAGAAAAAATAAATTATATTGTCGTCTAATTAAGGAGGCATTATGTCGAAAACGATTCTTATTACCTCAATAGGGCTTGGAGACTATTCGGAAACAGAATATTATCTCGAAAAAGAAGAAGCTACAAAACATAAAACAAAATTTACATCAGTAGCTCTAAAAAAACTTATCGATGATCTAAAAACAGCAGAGGTGTATCTGTTCTCAACCAAAGAAGCAATCAATAAATATAAATCAAAATTAAACGAAGAAATAAATGTTGATTGCCATGAAGTGGAATTACCGGATACAGAGAAAAAATTCTGGGATCTTTTTCAGGAAATAAGCAGTAAAATACCAAAAGATACGGAATTATACCTTGATATAACTAATGCTTTTCGCTCATTGCCTTTTGTTTTCTTTGGAATAATACAGTATTTGGTTGCTCTAAAAAAAGTCAGGATAAAAGGGATTTTTTATGGGGTATATGAAAAAGGACAAAAGAAAACACCGATTCTTGATCTTATCGCAATGAAAGAAATGATAGATTGGTTTTATGCTACAGAAATTTTCAATAACTACGGTGTCTCTCATCTGATTTCAGAAAATTTCAGAAAACTCCAAAGACAAATATATTTGAAAACTAAGAAGGATGGTGGTTTTAAGAAATATGGAGAATTATTCGATAATGTATCGGATGCTATTTTAAATGTGGATGCACCACAATTAGCACAGGCAACATCTGAATTGTTGGAAGAAAAATCAACAATTGAGGGAAAATTACAGAAACATCTTCCTATTGCGAAAGATTTGATAGATAAAATATTTAATCTATATGAGGATTTCACCTGTCCGAAGCATCAATCGGATGAAGGTAAACTCGAATTGAATGAAAATGAACTGAATAGGGAAAAAAAGATAATTGATTGGTATCTAAAACATAATCAGTTTAAAAACGCTCTAACTCTCATAAACGAATGGATTATAAATAAAGCGATTATTATTAAAGGCATACAGAAAGACTGGATGGATTACACCAAAACACGTGATCCGATATCAAGAGGACTAAAATCGATATGCAGGAAAAATGTGGCGGATGACGATATAATGTCGAATATAAACAAACTATCCGATTGGAGAAATGAACTTTCTCATGGCGGGTATCGAGAGAATAATCGTAAATATAAAGGGATGAAAGATAAAATAAATGAAGCATGGAAAAAAGTACAAGCTGTATCAGAAGACAGACTTAGACATATTTTAAATGTATCAAGTAAATCGACGACTTGGTTTGTCACCCGTCATCAAGGGGCAAAGGAATGGGCTAAAGAGAAAGGAATACGTATTGATAAGTTGGTAGACCATTTTGATCCGTCTCAGATTAATCGAGGAGATTGTATGATAGGTACGTTACCAGTTCACTTAGTCGCTGATCTTTGTGAACAAGGCGCTCAATATCTGCATCTGTCTATAGATTTGCCAGAACATTTAAGAGGTAAAGAACTTACAAAAAAAGATATGTTCGATTGTAACGCCAGACTAGAAGAGTATAAAATAGAGCGAGTAAACTGAAATGATTCTAACGGATAAGTGAATATAATTTGTTTTGATACTAGGTATTTTTAATGAACATAATAGACAATATGCCAGATGATCTCTCTGAAGAATTAATCGAAACCCTTCTAGAAAAAGATAACTTGAGAATCGAACGGATCGTCTCACGAGGGCATGTGTCATCGGAATGGTACGATCAAGACAGTGATGAATTTGTGCTACTTGTTCAGGGCGAGGCAAAACTCCTGTTTGAGCAAGGCAATCGGGAAGTTTACTTGAGGGCGGGCGACTATATCTTCATCCCTGCACATGAACGACACAAAGTCACGTGGACACCTCCAACATCAAATACGATCTGGTTTGCTGTTCATTATGGCGATCAGAACTATAATATTACCTGAAACGGTTAGAATCCGTAGGAGGATAGATTGTTTCGAAGAAATTACCCTTATTTAATCTATGCACTTTTTATCCATCTATTAAACTCGTAAATGAGCTT
>CAZFUR010000281.1:0-3399 GCA_964522245.1 uncultured bacterium
ACAGGTGTAGGTAGTCCCGACGAGACGGCAAACGCGATACTGGAAATCTTGATGGATCCTGATAACTATAAACTGATGAGTCTTGTAGGCAAAGAGAGAGTTAACCTTTTCTACGGGCAAGACGATCTTTTCGCAAAATACCTTAACCTTTACTCAAGATATGTTTATTAAAAGGAAAATCGTATGGCGGGAATAGGATTTAGATTAAAAAAATTGTTGGAAGAAGATACATACACAGGTCTTCTGAAAGGACATCTTTATTCTGCTGTGATCTCTTCAGGTCCGATGCTGACCTCTGTTATATGTATCGGTTTGTTGGGGGTTATGAGCTGGCCTGTTTTAAAAATGGAGGAGTACCTTCTTTTTCGCACAACTATTGTATATGTATTTGCGTTTTCGATCATTTTCACAGGCGTTTTCCAGATGATTACTACCAGATATATTGCCGATAGGTTGTTTATGAAGGAATCTAAAGGATTAATCCCATGTTTTGTTGCTCTGATGGCTATTACTGTTGTCAGCCAAGCATTGATCGGATCGGTGTTTTTTAGATATGTGGTGGACGATTGGAAATATGTTTTTGTGGCGACTTCGTTGTATGTTGTTATCAGTTGTCTTTGGAATACAATGATATTTATCAGTGCGGTCAAAAATTATAAAATGATATTTGTAGGTTTTTTTATCGGTGCGGTAGTCAGCCTTGTGGCGGGGCATTGTATGGGGGTTGCGGTCGGCATGATCGGATACCTCACGGGGTTTACGATAGGTCAGTTTGTCATTTTAGTTTTTCTTATCGCTTGTTTTGTCAACGAATTTGATTATGTCAGACCGATCAGTTTTAATTTTATCCATTATTTTAGGAAATATCCCGAACTTTGTATTAGCGGACTGGTTATTAATTTGGCTGTGTGGATAGATAAGTTTATGTTTTGGTTCTCTCCTTACGGCAGTAAGGTTAAGGGTATTTTTAGTACATTCCCTTTGTATGATGGTGCTTTTTTTATCGCCTATTTAACAATAATACCGGCATTATCACTTTTTCTAATGAGGGTAGAAACCGGTTTTTATCAGAAATACAGGGAATATTATAAGGTGATAATGGGTAAAGCGCCCTTGAGCAAAATAGAGAAAGCGAAAGAGAATATTGTGGCGGACTTGAAAGAGAGCATAATGGTTTTACTTAAAGTTCAAGGTGCGATAACGGTTGTTTTGATAGTCGGTGCGGTCAAAGTGATACAGATCGCAAAATTACAGTGGGCGCAGATAATCCTTTTTAAAATAGGATGTTTATCGGCGTTTTTACTGATATTTTTCCAGTTGTTGTTGATCATATTATATTATTTTGAGTTCAGGAGAGAAGCATGTTATCTGACGGTTATGTTTTTTGTCTCAAACATAATCGCTTCGTTCATTACAATTAATCTTGGGTTTAGATCTTTCGGGTACGGTTTTTTTTCTTCATGTTTTCTGTGTCTGTTTGCGGGTTATTTTGTATTGAATCACAAACTTAAAAACCTTGAGTGTATAACATTCATATCCCAGCCTATAAAAAGGGTAAAAATATAATATCCTATCTTGTCTAAAAAGTTCTCTATAAGAGGGTTTTGAAATAAAATATATTTTTAATAAAATTTTGCGCGCCAAATACTTAAGTCCCCCTGCTTTTATGCCGATAGTGGGTAATGGGTAATTATATAATAATGTTTCCGGTCGCTTTATATTTGAGGAGGCTGGGATGCTTGCGTACAAACAGGAAGAAAATGTCGGCGATATGAATTCGGATATAATTATTGATATTCTTCAGGCGATAGACAAAATTGACGCTAGTCAAGCGGAGGATGTCCGTCAGTTTAGTATCAAATCGGGTAAATCTACCAAAGACGCACTAATCGAACTTGGGTATGCCAATCAGCTTGAGATAGCCAAAGCGCTTGCTTATCAGTTTGGAATGGAGGTTGTCCAGCTGGATAACGTATCTGTCCCGCCGGAGTTGATAAAGTTGGTTTCAAGAGAAGTTGCTTATAAGTATAAAGTTTTGCCTGTCAAATATGATAACGATATCTTGACGGTTGCTATATCCGATCCTTTGGCTTTGGATGTTATAGAAAATTTGCGGTTTGAGATTAATTGTGAAGTCGACGGTGTCGTGGCTCTAGAAGAAGATATCCTGAATTCTCTGGAAAAAGCGTATGGTGCGGAAGAAGAAAAAATAGATACACTTCTGAAAGATATTCAAGACGGCGATATTACAATAGCCGGAGAAAAAGAAATCAAAGTCGATGATAACCAGACTGAAGGTGACGATGCACCCGTAATTAAACTTGTCAATCTGATAATTAGTGAGGCGTTCAATCAGCGAGCGAGCGATATTCATCTCGAACCGATGGAGAAAAAGTTTCGCATCAGGTATCGTATTGACGGGGTTTTAAAAGAAATTCAGAGTCCGCCTAAACGGTTGCAAAGCTCTATTATATCACGTATAAAAATTATGGCTAACCTTGATATGACTGAAAAAAGGTTGCCTCAAGACGGTAGAATAAAAATAAAAATCGGTAAAAGTAAGATTATCGATTTGCGTGTTTCTTCTCTGCCTGCTACACATGGAGAAAGTGTGGTGTTGCGTATTCTGGATAAAAGCGGGTTGTCGCTTGGTTTTTCTGAACTGGGATTTTTCGGAGACGATGAAAAAATGATCTCTGACCTGATCACTCAACCCAATGGGATATTGCTTATAACCGGTCCGACAGGTAGTGGAAAAACAACCACATTGTATTCGTTTTTGCATTCCCTGAATCGACCGGATAAGAAAATAATAACCGTTGAAGACCCGATAGAATATCAGTTGCCGGGCATAAATCAGGTTCAGGTTCGTTCCCAAATAGGATTGGGTTTCTCACAGGTTTTGAGGGCGTGTTTGAGACAGGCTCCCAACATCATAATGGTCGGAGAGATCCGTGACCTTGAGACAGCGGAAATAGCTATTAACGCTTCTTTGACGGGACATCTGGTATTCAGCACTTTACATACAAACGATGCCCCGGGTGCGGTGACTCGTCTTATAGATCAGGGTGTGAAACCTTTTCTTGTGGCGTCATCCGTAAGAGCAATATTGGCTCAGAGGTTGGTTCGGTGTATCTGTCCGAATTGCAAAGAATCTTACAAACCTTCACAAAGAGACCTGAAAGCGATAGGTGTTTCCGACGAAGACGGTGATGAGGTTTTACTTTATAGAGGTAAAGGGTGCCCTCAATGTGGTAACAGCGGTTACAAAGGACGCAAAGGTGTATTCGAAATACTTGTCATGAACGATGAAATTCAACAGATGATATATAAAAAAGTCTCCAGCGTCGCTATAAGGAAACGTGCTTGCGAAATGGGGATGAGAACTCTCAGGGAAGA
>CAZFUR010000282.1:0-3393 GCA_964522245.1 uncultured bacterium
TTCTAAGAGAGTTCTGATTCCACTAAATCCTTCATTCTCTTTCCAGACTTAAATACAACAACGTTTCTTGCAGGTATTTGGACTTCTATTTCGGGTTTGTTTGGATTACGCCCTTTTCTCGCGCCACGATGTTTTACCTTAAAAACCCCGAAATCTCTCAGTTCTACGTTCTCACGTCTCTCAAGACTTTCAGTAATGTAGTCAAGTGTTTTCTGGATGATCTTCCCCACATCCAGTTGAGTCAACCCAGTGTCTCGGGCGATCCGAACTACTAAATCCCTTTTTGTCATTTAGCACCTCCTGTGTTGGCTTTTCAATGGACTGCTCACTAAATTCAACCAAAGCCCTTATCTTTCCAAGATTATATCAAATATCTAAAAATGTCAAAAGTTTTTTTTGTATCTATTTCATTTATAATGGATACTTAGCTTTGAATTGAAATTTAATATTTTTTGGTGATCTGTCTAAAAATAAAAAAAGTGTAATGTTATAAAAAAAGGCATGCGCAGTAGCTATTAATTGTAACAATCGTATTGTTACAATGTTACAAAAAGAAGATTCTTTTTTTCTTGATATTATTTTTCGTTATATAGATAGCTATTGTATTGAAAAAGTATTGTTATCTTTTAAAATCGATATATTCAAGTTTTTTCGTTTTTTAACGATAAATAGTTATGAGTTCTTACCTAAATATTTAGGATGAAGTATACGAAATGCGAAAAGTTCTGCTTATAGAGAGTGATGGTTGTCAAAACAGCTTGAGTGGTGTGTTGTCTAAATTTGTAGACGATGTGGGTTTGTCCGTATTGTCAAACGATGCAAAGGCGATCCTGAAGAGTCTGAGAACAGAGAAATATGATCAGATTTTTGTTGATTCCGAGCTGGTTTTGGATTCGTCCGTATTGGAATTGATTAGCAGGCAGGATATAGTTCCGGTTGCGTTATCGAGGTATAGAGGATCGCACGCAGGTTGTATTCGGAAGAATAAACCTCAATCAGAGCTTGGCGTTTATTACGAAAAGTTGGCGCACTTTATAAGCGATGGCGTTATTTTTATCGACGATCATAAAAAGATAATATATATGAGTGATTCTTTGTGCGCAATGAGTGGAATAGAAAAAGATGAGTTTTTGTATAGGAACGTTTTTGATCTTTTTGAGGGATACGCAAAAAACTCGTTGACTGCTATTGGTAAATGTGGCGAATTTTCTAAAGATGAAATTTTTTTGATTAACGAATCAGAAAACATACATGTTCCCGTGTCGATAGATTATCACGAATTGGATGATGGAACCGGTATTTTGCTTGTTACGGATATACGCTGGAGAAAAGAGATGGAACAGGTGATACTGGATCAGAATAAAAAGCTCAAAAGGTTGGATAAATTGAAAGAAGATTTTATAGACAATATTTCCCATGAGCTTCGTACACCGTTGACCATATCCAAAGAGGCGATTTGTTTGTTATCCGATAGGGTATTGGGTGCGCTCAATGAGTCTCAGAGTCATTTTTTAGATGTGGCGTTAACAAATTTAGGGAGATTGACAAATATTATAAATAGGCTTCTAGAAATATCTAGAATTAAAAACGAAGGGCTTGTCGCGAATAAAAAAGAGACGCAACTGGGTATTCTGATAAACAAGGTTTACGATCTTTACAAAGAGCAATCCGATAAGCAGGGAGTCGTTTTTTCTTGTGAATGTGATGTGTCGTGTCCTTTCATGATCGATTTTGATAAGGCGGTCCGAGTGCTCAGCCTGATCGTAGAGAACGCATTAAAGTTTTCTTCCGTCGGCGATAAAATATCGATTACAGGTTCGTCTTCCGACACGGATGCGGTAATCTTGATAGAAGATACGGGATGCGGTATTCCGATGGATGAAATCGACAATATATTTGATAGTTTCCATCAAGTAAACAGGACATTTGGTCCCGGGGAAAAAGGAACAGGGTTGGGCTTATCTATAGTCAACGGTCTGCTTAAGGTGTTGGATGGTTGTATAGATATTGAGAGTAATGAAGGCAAAGGATCTTCTTTTAAAATAACGTTTCCATTAAATTATGATAAAATTTCAACGGAGGATAGATAATATGGCTACAGACAAGAAAAAAATTCTTATTGTGGAGGACGAATCGGATTTGGTAACGATATTGCAGATATTGTTATCGCACTCGAATTTTGAAGTGTTCTCAGCGGCGGATGGCGATGCGGGGTTGTCTTTGGCAAACACGGTTTTACCCGATATCATATTGTTGGATATTATGATGCCGGGCAAAGATGGTTTTACACTGTTGCGGGAATTGAAATCGAATGAGGAAACGTGTGATATTCCTGTGATAATGGTCACCGCAAGGGATCGGATGGGGGAATCCTGTCAGCTTGAGGGTGCGGATAGTTTTATCGTCAAACCTTTTGAGTACAAAGACTTAGAAAAGAATATACATGATCTATTGGCAGGGGTCGAATAATTTGTCATTTTTTTTGGCAAAATTCTCTGATCTTTGCGAGTGTTTTGTAGTATGATTTTGATATATTCAAATATGCGTAAAAAGACGTAGCTAGTACTATTAATTCAATCGTTATGACGGATAACATTAATGTTACCGTAAATTGTTCGATGTTGACGATGTATGCGATTATTGAGACAATAGCGAGGATAAAAAAGTTACATACCATTGATCTTGCGATTCTCATTCTGTTTCTAATATATTCAATAAAATCTGTTTTTATTTTTTCGTCATGGAACATTTTGATACGAATTTCGTCTATCTGGTTGTCGTTGTGAAAAACTGTTTTTCGGATTCTTCTATCGACCTTTTTAAATAGTCCGTCCCATACTCTGTCAAAGACAACTCCTAAGGAGTAGGCGGTAAGAAGAAACAATATTCCACTTTGTGGAGAATGATTCAAAAATACGAATTCAAGAGGTTTTGTTCCGCAGAATATGGTAGAGGCAACAAGCATCCATGTGAGAGTTTGAGTTCCTCCCAAAAGAATTTCAATAAACAATGCCGTTGTTGCCATAATGGTCGTCCATGGTTAAAAATTCGATATAAAAACGCTTATGCGGAGAAATATACCACAAAAAGTCTTGATTAATATGTTTTTTTTTATTAGATTGGACAGGGTGTGATGTTTTTTTGACGATTCCTGGGGTGTTGCGGGGCGTTGTTTTTTTGCTAACTTGTTCTGTAGGTTGCTGATATGTAGGGTTCTCCGTGGTTTATCAAATAGATCAGTCGTGAACAAGCTAAGATTATGCTCAACCCGATGGAATATCTTGCCGATAGAGTTTTTGGGTGTGTGTGGTATTGTCCTGACTCGCTTTGTTATGTCTTTGTCTTACCTGTTGATCCATTAAAAGTCCTGTTTCGATGCGTTATTATTTTTTG
>CAZFUR010000283.1:0-3364 GCA_964522245.1 uncultured bacterium
TATATTAAATCTGATCGAAAGATAGATTATGCTCACAAAAATCAACGATAGATAAAACCGCCATCTAAGTCTCAACCATTTTTTTAAATTCTTCTCAGGAAAAAAACCTAACAAAACATCTTCTACCAACATTACAGGCAACACCGCAATAGCCGTCTCTTTGCAAAGCATAGCAATAAAGAAGATCACCGATATTTTTATTACATCTTTTCTTGAGAACAGTTTTTTTCTCAGACAAGCTGAGAAGATGTTCAGTATCCACAATACGGCAGTGCAAAACATAATATCCGCTCTACTGGATATCCACGAAACCGATTCTATACCGATAGGATGAATCGCAAAAAACAATGCCCCCAGAAAACTTTTTTTCTCCGATAAAAACAATTTCTTCAGCAAAGAGAAGACGAGCATCGTGTTTAGCATATGCCATAAGATATTTTGCAGATGGTATCCTGTGGGGTTCAGTCCAAACAGCTTATAATCCAAAGCAAACATCATCGTCCTAATCGGTCTGTAAATGCCCGACCATACCGATATTTCAGGTTTCAGGAAAAAATCCCACGGTCTTGTGGTAAGCCACGTTTTTACGGAGTTATTCTCGACTATAAAGTTGGAATCGTCATATACAAAACCCGCATTAAACACACTTGCGTAAACGATGATTATCCCCAAAAGCAGAAGGATAACAGGCAATCTGTCTTGTTTTTTTATGTTTAATACTATCCGTTTCACGACCATTAACGTATCCCTGTCAACAGCTTTTCCAATCCTAGACATATCCACGGAAAATATGTTATCAGCAACAAACCTATAATCAGTATAGATAGGAACGGCAAAGTCGCTTTATACAAATCGATGATAGGTTTTTTAAACCTTGAGCTGGATATAAATAGATTTATCCCTATAGGCGGGGTAGAATATCCTATTTCAAGATTACACAGAAAAATTATACCCAGATGAACAGGATCGACACCAAAACTCACCGCAATAGGTTTTATCAAAGGAACGATGACAATAATCGCCGAAAAAATATCCATAATACACCCGACCACCAACAGAAGAATATTCAGCAATATAAGAAAAACCCATTTGTTATGAACATACTGCTGAATCCAATCCAAGATTTTCATAGGGACTTGCGCATCGACTAGAAAATTTGTCAACCCCAAAGCTATCCCCAGAATGATCAATATACTTCCGACCAAAGTCATGCTTTTCTTCATTATCTCCGGTAAATCTTTTTTCAAACCGATATCTTTGTAGATAAACACCTCGACAATCAAAACATAAATAGCGCTTATCGCCGCGGCTTCCGTGGGTGTAAAAGCACCGCTGTAAATACCGATCAAAACTATAAACGGCAACGGTATTTCAAAAATGCTGGCTTTTGTGGTTTTCAGTAATTGTGAAAAAGAAAATTTTACTCTTTTGTTAGCTCTGTTGAATCCTTTTCTTATGCTGAAAATGGAGAGGAAAGTTATCAGCATCATCTCAGGCACAATCCCCGCCATAAAAAGACGACTTATGCTTGTATTCGACACTACTCCGTACAAGATAATAGGCAAACTAGGCGGTAATAATAAACCTACACTGCCGGAACAAGTCAACAACCCCAGCGTAAACTTTTCAGGGTACTGTTCAGATTTGAGAATCGGATACAGCAACCCGCCCAACGCAATTATTGTAACCCCCGACGCACCGGTAAACGCAGTAAAAAAAGCACACGTTATAAAAACCGCTACAGGGATTCCGCCCGGAATCCATCCGACCAAAGCCCTGCTGAGATCTACCATTCTTGACGGAGCTTTGCTCTGAGCCAACAGGTAACCGGTGAAAGTAAATAACGGTATCGCTAGAAGGGTCGGTGCGCTCGCAAGACGTACCATCTCGATTATTATGGCTGAGATATCTATATCCACATTAAAAAAAGCGTATATAGCCAATGAACCGATCACACAAAAAAGCGGCACACCTATCACAGCAGATAGAAGCAAAAACAATATTGTCATATATTAATGATATCCTTAATTGCCCGTACAAAAAATCTAAACGACATAATAGAAAACCAAATCGGAATCACCACCATAAAAACCCATCTTGGGATATTCCCCACAAGGTTACCTCCGTAGGAAAACTCGTCCACGACAAAAGAGTAACCGGCTTTCGCCAGTATCACACAGACCGTTGCGGCAAAAATATCCGCAAAAAATACAATCCATTTTTTCATATTTCCTTGCGCAATCCTGCTGATTATATCTATTTTTATATGTTGTCTGTGATAAGTTGCAAGCGATGCGCCGATAAAACATATCCACAAGATCATATGCCTGATTACAATATCCACCGCCGACATTCCTGAATCAAAAAAGTTTCTCAGGATTATCTGAGCGAACGATCCCACTATCATGAACGTCAAAAAAACGATCAAAATTATTTTTTCTACTTGTGCGATAAAAGAATTAATTCTATCCAGTATATTATTTATCATCTTTTTTTCGTGCGGATTTAATTAGGTCTAAAACCTGATTATAGATTTTTTCAGAATAAATTTTACCGGCAATTTTTCTTGATGCCATCGCAGATTCCGAAATCATATTCTTTTCACCCTTGTCTGATAACGTATTAACCTTGATACCATTTTTTTTCAATGTTTCAACGGCACTTTTGTTATCTTTTCGTCCCTCCACAATCAATCGGGATAGATATTTTTTGAACTTTTCTTTTAGTATTATTTGCAGATCGGCGGGAAGTTTATTATAAAACCTCTTTGATACCAATACCGCACCGCTAGAATGAGTTAAAGGGAACGAGCACATATACTTAACACGTGTATACCACTGCAACGCCAACGCCGCCAGAGGAGGTGAATACACAGTATCGACTATTCCCACCTGCAAAGATGTCAACACGTCTGTAACAGCTAAAGGAATGGTTGATATCTGCATTGACGAGAAAACGCTTTTGGCTATCGGATCGCTTTGCCAAACCCAAAGTTTCACCTGTTTAAGGTCTGTTATATCGGTTATTTCCGATTTAGAAAACAGATTCACAAACCCCACTTCAGCCCACCCCATAAGAACGTAACCTTTTTTATCAAAATCGGCAAAAAAACTGTCGAAAAGTTTATTGTGGACATAATCTACTTCATCGTAGTTACGAAACAAAAAAGGCAGATCCAGAACCCTCACATCAGGGACGATTTCGCCCAAACCGACTCCGGAGAATCCCGCACCGTGAATTTGGTTGATCCGCATTTTTCTGAGCACATCAACCTCGTCTCCCATGACTCCTCCGGGATAAAACCTCAACTTCAATCTACCGTTGCTGGTTTTTTTTATGTCGTCATTCATTTCGTTCATTATCT
>CAZFUR010000284.1:0-3363 GCA_964522245.1 uncultured bacterium
CCGCGTCCGTCTGAATAAGATCGCCATAATACCTATTTTTCATATCCGACGACGGCAAACTGCGATGTATGGCACTGACTATTCCTTGAGTCACCGTAGGCGTCGGGCTATTCTCGAATATGGCAAACGGATTACCTAATGCTATCGCCCACTGCCCCGGTTTAACCTTATCGGAATCGCCCAATTCTATATATGGCAACCCTTTTTCTTCTATTTTCAGCACCGCCAAATCAGATCTCACGTCATAGCCTGTAAGTTCCGCAATATATTTACGCCCGTCAGGCAAAATGACTTTTATCTCATCAGCACCGTTTATGACATGCTCGTTCGTCAAAATATAACCGTCTTCTCTGACTATAAACCCGGAACCTATTCCGCTTTGCCTGAATTCACGTTCAGGAATACCGAAAAAGAATTTAAACATCTCATTCTGATAAGGATCCTGAGAATAATAAGGTCTTACTATTGAGGTAACAGTTATACCGACCGCCGCTTTACTTGCCTGTTCGGTGATAGAGATTATTTTATCTTGTAAATCATATACATCGGCAACCAAAACATTTTTTGATAAAATTGACGTCTTTAGTAATTCCGGTAAAAAAGCTCCCAACACTACACCAAAAATAACAAAAGAGAAAAACTTCAGTTTTAATTTCATATCCTACTCCCCTTATTCGGATACCTCTTTTTCCAAATCAGCAATAATTTTTTCCAACAATTCAGGTTTATTTTTCAATAATTCTCTTACCGCTTCTTTGCCCTGTCCCAGTCTTTCTTCTCCATAACTAAACCAAGCGCCTTTGCGAATCACAATTTCCCTTTTTACAGCCGCTTCCAATACAGACCCTTCATAAGAAATCCCCTGGTTAAACAATATTTCAAAATCAGCTTTTATAAAAGGAGGCGCTACCTTATTTTTCACAACTTTAACAGAAACGTGGTTACCTTTTATTTCGCCTTGTGAATCTTTTATATACCCTGATCTTTTTATCTCCATCCTAATAGACGAGTAAAACTTTAATGCTCTTCCACCGGTGGTTGTTTCTGGATTGCCGTAAACAACACCTATTTTTTCTCTCACCTGATTAATAAAAATACAACAGGTTTTTGATTTACCCAGCACAGATGTGATTTTTCTCAAAGCCTGCGACATCAATCTTGCCTGTAACCCCATAAAGACATCCCCGACTACTCCCTCTATCTCCGCTCTAGGAACAAGTGCCGCTACAGAATCTATCACAACCACGTCTATCGCATCACTTTTGACAAGCAACTCAACAATATTCAAAGCATCTTCTCCGCAGTCAGGCTGAGAGATCAATAGATTATCCACATCAACACCGATTTTCCTAGCATACCCGGGATCCACCGCATGTTCCGCATCAACGTAAGCCGCAACACCACCGTTTTTCTGAGCATTCGCCACAATATGCAACGCAAGCGTCGTCTTACCTGATGACTCCGCTCCGTATATTTCCGTCACTCTACCTCTAGGGACTCCGCCTATACCAAGAGCTTTATCCAAAGTATAAGCACCTGTTTTTATAGCAGGTATATCCAAAACAGCTTTATCCCCCATACGCATTATACTGCCTTTTCCAAACTGTTTATCTATTTGCAACATTGTATTTTCTAACATTTTGTCTTTACCAACCATTCCAGAATTTTTAGTGCTTGCTCCCATACAATCCGTCTCCTTTTAGAAATATTATAAAAAAAATGACCTGTGTAATTCCTTATAAACTGAACCTTGCCTAGTGAGTATACTCTTATATAAAGATAACGACTCCAATTCAGAATCGGCAAAATGCCTATTTTTATTGTTAATCAACACATTTTTAAAACAGTCGGACAAAAAAATCGACTTTGTTCTACCGACAGTTATATGCGGTTTAAAAAACCTTACATCCTCAGACATCCCAACATCAGACAAACGCCTATTCAGCGATTTATTTAAAGACCGTATATAATCGCTCCCATCAGTTATCCCAAACCATATAACCCTTGGGCGTCTAAGATTAGGGAAACAGCCTACCCCCTCAATAGAAAACTCTTTTTTCTTAAAATCCAATACCAGAGAATCCGCGACTTTTTTTAAAAAATCTAACTTATCGGTATCCGTGTCTCCTAAAAATCTTAGTGTCAGATGAATATTATCAGGTTTAATCCACCTAACAAAGTCGATCGACTTTTTATGTTCATCAATAAAATTCCCGATAACATTTTTTACTTCATCAGTCAGATTAAGCGCATAAAAAAGCCTAATTTTATCCATGATGTTTCTTCAAAAACTTTAAAACAAGATTAAATGACTCATTAGAGACTTTTTGTTTTATCACCTCTCTTACCCCTGTAAAATGACATTTTTCACAGACCGCGTCAGTTTGCGATGCCACAGCAATATAGACCAATCCCACAGGTTTCTCCACCGACCCTCCACCCGGACCCGCAACTCCCGTCACAGCACAAGCAATATCCGATTTAGAAACAGTCAAAACCCCCTTAACCATAGCCAAAGCAACAGGTTCACTCACAGCACCATGAATGTCCAGTACCTCAGAATCAACATTCAGAAAAACCGTCTTAAGATAATTACTGTAAGCAACAACACCACCCAAAAAAAACTTTGACGCTCCCGGCAATTGAGTTATTCGATGCGATATCAACCCACCGGAACAAGATTCAGCCACCGAAAAACTCATCTTCCTATGAAGTAATACCAGCGCAAGCTCCTTCGGCAAGCTATCGCTACAATCAAGAAATTCGTCCATAAAAGCGTCACCATTCCAAAAAAAATCCTACAAAAACAAAAACCTCTCACTAGATAATAATACCTGTTGAAAGTAAAGGCAATAGAAGTTTTTAGCAAATGGTTATTCACGTTTAAATAAGTTAAAAACAAAGCAAGATAGATATGAAAAAGTGCCGAGGGCCGGACTTGAACCGGCACGGTATAAAATACCGAGGGATTTTAAGTCCCTTGCGTCTGCCAATTTCGCCACCCCGGCACTTCTTTTTTAATTTGGAGGCGACGATCGGATTTGAACCGATGAATAATGGTTTTGCAGACCACTCCCTTACCACTTGGGTACGTCGCCGTAAATTGCTGAGATATTTACGAGGTGATATACTATATTATAAGAAGAGATATAGTCAAGCATAAAAAACCGATTTCAATCGCTCAATTTATTAAGTTTTGATCTGATTAGAGGATCGGTTTTATTTTTTATCAAAAATTTTTGATAAAGATTTATCGCTTTTTTATTTTTTCCCAGAAAACAATATAAATCTCCCAGTGAAGAAACGATATCACGATCATTCGGAACCAGTTGTAGTGCGGTTTGAAGATAATTTAACGCCTTT
>CAZFUR010000285.1:0-3352 GCA_964522245.1 uncultured bacterium
TCCGTTAGATACACAAACAGACTCGGCGTATTTTGAAAGTTCGTTCAATAATCCAACCGTTTTATTCAGATCGCATTTCCAAACGTTGCGACCGTTTATCAGACCGGCTATCAAGGTCTTGTCTTTAGGGAACGGATCTTTTTTTACGTTGTCCAGATTTTCTGCTCCGTTGACAAAATCCAGTCCGATAGCGTCTATCGGCAGATCGTATAGATCGGGCAGAAAATCTACGGCACCGTAATAAGTTATAAGATTTATCGAACATTGAGAATTCCCGATGATGGTGTACGCCGATTTTATCGACGAGATCTCTGTTTTATCCAATTCCATAACAAACGCCGGCTCTTCGATATGGATTTCTTTGAATTCCGATAAGATCTGTTTGTATAGTTGAGCAAGACGGATAAGATATTTCTCTATATCATCTACTCCTCGACTGAGTTTTAAAAAGGTGAATGGACCTATCAGAAACGGTATTTTGTCGGGGTATTTTTCCGAATATCTTTTTATTCTGTCAAGATTTAGACAGAAGTCGTCGGGCGAGAAGTTTGTCAGGTCGGGTACAAGGTAGTGATAATTGGTATTGAACCATTTTGTCATGGTAAGAGCGTTCTCTCCACGACACGGTTTATAATAATCGTCCAGATTTTTCGGTTTGTAGATTCCTAACATGATGGCGGTATCGTACATCTGATCGTACCCTGTTATTTCGGCGACGGGGTATTTGTCGATAGATTCATCGTAGATCGAAACCATATTGTCTTGCAAGGAATCAAGAACAGCCGTTGTCTGCGATTCGGTAGATTCGTTCTTCCAGAACGATTCGATAGTTTTCTTAAATTCTCTGTTTTTGCCTAGTCTTGGGAATCCGTATGCGTAAGTTTTCATGATATCTCCTTAATGGTTGTAAATGTCGATCTTAGAAAGGGGAGAAGTATACAGAACTAGTGCGCAGATTACTTATTTCCCTTTCTTCAGAAGGTACTTCCCTAAATAGCAGACGATCGGGCTCCGTTAAGTAAATAACGATTACCGTTGCTGGACAGCGTTCCGAGTCTCACGGAAACTTCCTCTGGCTATTCGGTTAATAATATTTTAAAAAGATAATATTAGAATATTCAGAAATGTCAATCTTAAAATTTTTTTTTAAAGAGGATAATTTTTTTTAATAAAACGGTATCTTTGGAAGAAACCGCCTTTTTTGTTGATCTTGATTGTCGTTATGTGAGATAATGCAAGATTCGTAATTTGGCAGAGATAATAGTGAGGGAAAAGTAATGATTATTCGTATGAAAAAAGATGTTAGAGAAGAAGATATCAAAAAGGTTGAAGACAGAATAAAAGAGGTGGGGTTGACCTCAAGTATATCTAGAGGCGCGAACTTGGTTATTATCGGTGTGATAGGGGATATCACTCTTTTGTCACCTGACTTGATAGAAGAAATTCCGGGTGTTGATTCTATTATGCGTGTCTCACGCCCTTATAAATTGGTCAGCAGGGAGTTTTGTCCGACGGATCGATCTGTTAGGATCGGTGATGTCAAGATCGGTGGCGGGTCTTTTACCGTTATCGCCGGTCCGTGTGCGGTAGAGAGCAAAGATCAGATGATCGATTCTGCCAAAATAGTAAAAAGTTTAGGCGGAGATATGTTAAGGGGGGGGGCTTTTAAACCTCGAACTAGTCCGTATGATTTTCAAGGGTTGGGGGAAGAAGGGCTTAAATATCTTAAAGAAGCTTCTCTTGAAACAGGTCTGCCTTTTGTTACGGAAGTTACGGGCGAAAATAAGATAGATGTTGTCATGGAGTATGCCGATATGCTTCAGATAGGAGCAAGGAATATGCGCTCGTACGATCTTTTGAAGAAAATCGGCGAGGCTACTTCAGTTAACAAAATGCCTGTTTTACTGAAAAGAGGGGATAACGCCACTTTGGAAGAATTCTTGAATGCGGCGGAGTATCTTGCAAAAGAAGGTAACGAAAACATAATTTTGTGCCTTCGTGGAATAAGAACTTTTGAGTGTGGAAAATTTGTCAGAAATACGGCAGATATCGGTATGATCCCTGTCTTGAAAAAAGAAACGGGGTTGCCTGTCCTATTTGATCCTAGCCATTCTGCGGGTAAACGGCATCTGGTTATACCGTACAGTCTGGCGGCTGTCGGGGCGGGGGCGGATGGTTTGCTTGTTGAATCCCATTGCGATCCTGAATCCGCTCGCTGTGACGGACAACAGAGCTTGTTTGAAGAAGAATTAGGCAAAACGATAAACTTATGCAAAAAAGTTTATGCCGATCTGCAAGCTGTTTAACTATTTCATCCTGACTTTGTAATATCTACTGTCATTATCCATCGGTGCAGGTCTTACCGATCCCGGGTCCGGTGACTCCGGAAACGGGTAGCCTTTATCTTGGTATTTTGGTGGGGATACACCTGTTTCATATTCGTTGCCCGGCATAAACTCTTCCATTAGTTGAAACGGTGTTGTTATATTATTTGTATATAAGATTTCATACTTTTTAGCCGGGTCACCATGCCATTTTATGACGGATTTTTTTTCTACTAGATCAGTTTTAAAGCTGTTTAACTTGAAAACCGATGAAGGGTCTTTGGGATTTGTGCCGGCTTGATACTCTTCTAGATTAGTTTTACCGTCGTTATCAGGGTCTTGGGTGGAGTCGTCGGTCAATGGGTCTAACGTGTTTGATAGTTCCCATCCGTCGGGCATTGCGTCGTCGTCGGTATCGTTGTCTTTAGGATCGGTGTTGGCGATAAACTCGTCTATGTTCATCAACCCGTCGCAGTCGTTATCGATATCGCCGTCGGTTATATCGGTAGGATCAAGCCCGTTTGCTATCTCCCAACTGTCATCCATACCGTCGCCACCCGGTATGGGGGAGTTTCTGTTAGAAGAGGTTTCCGCCCCATCACCGTCTTTTGAAAGCCATATATTCATCGTGTAGTTCGATTGATCGTCGGAATCTTCACCTTTTACTAAAATATAGTAATCGCCTTCCTCATCTACCGTGTGACAATAAACATATTCGTAGAGAAAGTTGTATCTGTCTGATTTCCACCGCTGTTGCGCGCCGGCTACAACATTGATGTCGTCCGCAGGGGTTCCGCCTGAATTGCCCGGATATTTACATATATACAGATCTAATTTATTATCATGAAAACCACTAGTCGGCATATTAATAACGACTTTTAGTGTATCGTATCGTTGCAGAAAAATCACGTACCAGTCTTTATCATTGGGGATGATTGACAGGTCTACGTGATTACCCTGTGTTGTCGGTTCAGCGGAATCGTATGTGTTATTGCCATCGCTTGTCGGATGATACAGAAATGATGCGC
>CAZFUR010000286.1:0-3347 GCA_964522245.1 uncultured bacterium
AGCAACATCTCCGCATGACCGCCGTTGCCGAGTGTCCCATCTATAACGATAGGATTATCCGGCAATGAATCTGTCAGATACGAAACAATTTCATTCGGCATAACTGAAATATGTTCAGGATGATCCATTCTATTCGTCCTGAGTATTACCGTTTAGTTTTTCAGCAAGAGTGCCTAGATTGCTTTCGTATTCGTCTAGGAAACGTTTCCATTCCTCGACTGCCCATATCTCAACATGGTTATCTACACCAACTATAACAACATCTTTTTTTATGCAGGAATAATCCATCAGAGGAGGAGCTATCTTTATCCTGCCTTGTTTATCCGGAGAAACTTCGCTCATACCTGAAAATACAAGTCTCTTAAGGTTTCTGGCGTTTGAACCGAACTCACTTAACCCGGCGTAACTTTTTTGTTGTATATCCCATTCGTGCTCATCGTATACAGACAAAAACCTCTCAAACCCTTTGACTAGATAAATCCTGCCTTTAAGGTTGTCTCTAAACACGGGAGGTATAACCACCCTGCCTTTAGCGTCGACTGTATAGCTGTATTCTCCGATAAACATAGCTACCTGCATATCTCAATTTCAGTTTGCGATACCGCATCTTCCCCCTGAATCTGTGTCAGAAGATACACCAAGTGCCACTAATCCCCACTTATATGCATTCTATCGCCACATTTCACCACAGTCAATCATTTTTTTATAAAAAACAATCTTTTTTTTAAGCTCAAAAAGATCATTTTTCTTTAAAATTTGTTAGGTAGAGTTTTTTTGATCTTGGAAATAACGGTTTTTATCGTGTTTTTTCATAATCTATTAAGACGAGTGGTATATGGCTATGTAATAGGTTGTTATAAAAAATTGATTTGGTTTGATTAGGGGTGAATGTGGTATAATAAACAAGCATAGTTTTTTGCGATTAAACAATGATAATTTTACGATAAATTTGTGAACAAAAGGAAAATAATTATGAGACAGGGTAGATGTGTTGATCGTTTTTTCTGTTTTGTGGCTACGTTGGCAGTTTTTTGCTCGGTAGCGCATGGTGCCGTAAATAAAATTACTGATAAATCAAAGGTGCTGTTGCCCCCGGATATAGGAGTGGTTAAAGAGTCGTTCAAAGGGGATGGCAAGTTTACGGTGATACATGTGCAGGATATACACAGTATCGCACAGGTTCAGAACAATATTGCGTCTATAATAGAGTTGTTGAAAGAGAAGTATGGGATTACTACCGTTGCTGCGGAAGGCGTCGTTGATAAAATAGACGCTTGTGCGTTTCAGTCTTTTCCTATAAAGGGTGTACGGGATAGTGTTGCTAAATCATTTTTGAAGGACGGTATTATCTCTGGTGTAGAGTATTATTCTATCGCAAACGATAATCCGGTGGCGATTTATGGAGCTGATAATGCACAGCTTTATCGCAAGAACCTGTCGGCGTATCTTGACGTATTGGCTTTTGAGGATGATTTTGTCGAGATAGTCGGTTCGCTAAAAGCGACTTTGGATGTTTATGGCGATATTGTTTATCCTGCTGAATTTAAAGATTTTAAGAAAAAAATAGATAAGTTTTCAAAATCGGTTGATTCTTTGGATATGGGCGAATATGTTGAGTTTTTGGTTGGCATGGCGAACAAAAAAGATCTGGGGTTGAGCGGTTTGGAGTATCTTAATCTTTTTCTTGAATGTAAAAAATTGGAGGCGAAATTTGAGTATTCTAAGGTCAATCAGGAGTATTCTCGGTTTCTGGGTCATCTAAAAGGGGTGTTGGCGGGAGACGAATTGAAGGAGTTGAATAAAAAAGATCTGGAATGCAAAATTAACCGTGTATCTCAGTCGGACTACTACTCTTTTCTCCTGCAAACGGCTGGAAATAAGAATCTCTCTTTGGATGATTATCCTAATTTTACTCATTATGTCGATTACACGGTACTTTTGGGTAAATTGCATCTTGGGGAATTGTTGAAAGAATGTAAACGTTTGGAGTACGCCGTCTCAGAAAAAATGTTGGTTTCTGAGAATCAAAAAAACTGTTTAGAATTTTCTAGGGCAATAGATATTTTGAACAAATTTCACACTTTGGATTTATCCCCCGATGATATCGCATTTATGAAGAGTCATGCTGATATGTTTGTGGGCGAAAAAATATATTCTTTTCTGAATAAAGAGTCAAAAACTTATAAGATAAAAGGGTTGTATATTGAAGATGCCGGGCTGTTTGATAAGTGTGTAGAGGGGTTGACTCAGTTTTATTTTTGCGCACAACAACGTGATGAAGTGTTGGTTGAGAAAGTTTTGGCTAGAATGAAAGAAAATAACTCGAATGTAGCTGTTTTGATCGCAGGCGGGTTTCATACAGAGGGTATAAAGCGTTCTCTTAGAGAAAGGAACATAGGTTATAATGTTGTAGTCCCTCAGGTGAACAGTATTCCTGAAAATAACTCTTATCTAGAGCTCTTAACGGGGCAAAATCAGTGGGAAACCGTGTTGAGTAGAGCTAGTACGCAAACGTTGGTTTTGGCGTCGTGGTTGGACTCGTCTTCTTTGCGAGATTCAAAAAGCAGAGAGGATTTATCCGATGTTCTGAAAGCTCTTCTGATTTCTGACACAATCAGTGAGTACACCGGAAAAGATTTAGCCGTTTTGAAAGACGGTCTGGATGAGGCTATGTCTGATATAGCCGATTGGCAAAAGAATAACGCTCCTAGAATCTCATTGATTGAAGTGAAAAGAGTCGGTTCGGTATTGTTTGTTGTATTAAATGTGGACGGTGTTCCGATGGCGTTTACCTATTACGATCAGTTTGATTATAGCGCAAGGTTTATTCTGCCTACCAATAGGAATTCTTTAATTAAACCGAGAACAGACGGTAGGGTTGTAAGAGAAATACTCACTTATACGGATTACCGGAAAATAGTAAAAAACGCTCCTAAATTTTTGCCACCTTCCGTGAAGTTTCAGAGAATATCAAAAATAGTTCAGGACAAATCAGAAAAATATAACCATACGCCTGTCAGGGGGCAGATGCTTGCTATTTCTAATAACAAAGAGGTTCTGGCGGTTTTGAAAGATACGGCGAAAAATATGGCTAACGGTTCGGAAAAAGCGAAGTTGGCGAGCCTGGAAAAAACAGGCGATGATTTTGCTTATGTAAAAGAGTTTTTTAACTATTATGGTGAATATGTATCCAGAATATGTGATCTGTTGAATCGTAAATATCCCGGGATTATTGACGGTATTCGCATTGATTTGACTATGGGTGGAAACGAATTGGTTGTGGCGGATAAGGTTTCTAAAACTATCGTAGTTGATATTAACGGTTTGAGTAGTTCGGGGTAGTTGTT
>CAZFUR010000287.1:0-3303 GCA_964522245.1 uncultured bacterium
TTTTGCGTTTGAATCCAGCATTACAGATATATTCAGTCTTCCTCTATGAACAAGGGAAGACACTTTTTTTCGGATTTTATCTTCAAGGAAAGATAAGACTCTGGGCATATTTATTTTCACGTCACAATACTTATGATTAACAGAGTGAATTTCGACAACGATTTTACCGATATCCGCCTCAACTCCAAACCTGCTAAAACCCGTCATACTGTTTACAGCCATTTAGTTAATCCCCCTACTGCCCGGTTTGACGACAGGTATATTTTTTGCACAAAGCGGACACTCATCAGGCTGATAAGTTTTTATTTCTATGGGAGCAAGAGAGAAAAACTCAACACCAAAATCGACCTTACCTCCGCTCCTATCTATTATGGACGCTACCCCCGCAATATCAACATTTTCTTTTTTTATAACATCCAACAATTCTTTGACCGATTTACCCGTCGTCACCACGTCTTCCACAACCAAAACCCTCTCGCCCGCCTTAAGTTCAAATCCTCTGCGCAGACACATCCGCCCCGCTTCTCTTTCTCCGAATACCGACCTAACTCCCAACGCCTCGGCGACTTTGTAGGCGATAATTATCCCGCCCATAGCAGGACCTATCACACAGGTTATATTTTTAGGCTCAAAATGGTTAGCGATCCCTTCGGCTATTTTTGTAGCGACATCAGGATACTGCAGAAGTTTAGCACATTGCATATATCTTTCGCTATGCCTGCCCGAACTGAGCAAAAAATGACCGTTTAGCAATGCTTCCGTATCTTTAAACGCCGACAACAGATTATCTTTATTCATTTTTATCCTTTCTTAATTTCGTCCAGAATTTTTTCCGCGGCATTTTTTGGATTATCCGCCGCTATGATCGGTCTACCGATCACAAGGAAACTCGCCCCCCCTCCAACCGCCTCCGACGGAGTCATCACCCGTTGTTGATCTCCCGACTGAGCCCAAGAAGGTCTCACACCCGGGGTGATAACCGTAACCGAATTTCCAAAAACAGATCTTATCATAGGTAACTCACAAGCGGAAGCGACTAAACCGTCACCGCCTGCATTAAGTGCGGTATACGCAAGTTTTTTGACTATTTCCCCAGAAAACTCCGTTATTCCAAAATCGTTTTTGATATCTTCTTCGGAAAAGCTAGTCAACATTGTAACAGCGATAACCTTAGGTATACCGACTCCCAATTTTGACGCATACTCCTCAGCTGTTCTCGCTGCCGCGGATATCATTTTAGACCCACCGCTAGCATGAACGGTAAACATATCAACCCCCAACTCCACGCAACTTCTAACAGACCCCGCAACAGTGTTTGGGATATCGTAAAATTTCAGATCAAGAAATATTTTTTTTCCAAGACTTTTTATTTTTTTTACGCAATCCGGTCCCTCTTTGGTATATAAGACACTACCTATTTTGTACCATTCGATAGAATCACCTAACGTGCGGACCATTTCGACAGCCGATTCGACATCATTAAAATCAAGAGCGACTATCACCTTAGAATCTTTTTTAGTCATTATATTTTCTCCACACATACCCTGAAATATCCTCAATCGAGGAAAAATCGTTGTCTTCCATATATTTAATTAATCCGGTATTTATTTTTTGAGCAACAGAAGGATCGATAAAATGCCAAGTGCCGACCCCTACCGCATCCGCACCGGCAAGCATAAATTCCACTGCATCCTCCCAACCCGACACCCCTCCCATTCCAATGATAGGCAGATCAGTCGCCGACCTTGCCTCCCACACAAGATTAATCGCCATCGGTTTAACCGCAGGTCCACTAAATCCGCCTTTAATGTTACCCAACACCGGTTTTTTATCAAAAATATCTATCGCCATAGCCGGATAAGTATTTATTAGAGCAATTACGTCTATACCGTTTTCTTCCGCCGCAACAACTATTTCTTTTATATCCGTCACCTGAGGCGTCAGCTTCAAGATGAGAGGTTTCTCTGTTCTCTGCCTCACTCCCGCAGATATAGACGCCACATATTCAGGTTTGCGACCAAAAACAACTCCGCCCTCTTTAAGATTGGGGCAAGACACATTTATCTCAATATAATCCACCGCACAAACATCCAGTTTTTCAGCTAACAAAAAATAATCTTCTTCACACCCACCGCTTATGTTGGCAATAATAGCTGTGTCATATTCCGATAGAGGGGTGATTTTTTCATCCAAAAAACAGTCCACCCCATCATTTTGCAACCCGACAGAATTAATCACACCGCCACAAACCTCCACCAACCTCGGAGAGTCGTTACCCGATCGTGGGTTCAGAGTAATTCCCTTCAAAGATATTCCGCCATAATTCTCAGGATGAGCCATCGATTCTAACTCCAACCCATACCCAAAAGTCCCCGACGCCGCAACAACAGGGTTGTTCAGCACCAGCCTACCTTTTTTTACGTTCAGCCTCTTATCACTAACCATTAAACAACTTCTCTTTATCAATTATTGAACTATCCATCACAGGTCCGTCAGCACACACTCTGCGATACTTCTGTCCATCAGAATCATAATCCAATACAGGAATCGCACAACTCAAACAAACCCCCGTACCGCATCCCATATAATTCTCTAGAGAAACCTGACACGTAACCCCCACCGATTCGGAAAAATCGATGACTGATTTCAACATAGGTTTAGGACCACAGGTCATTATAAGGTCACCTTCTTTAAAATCCAAAGAAACGTTTCTCATAGAATCCGTCACAAAACCCTTCTCTCCAAAAGATCCGTCTTCCGTGGCAAAAAACAGATAATCGGTCAACTCACCCAATTCATCCACAAAACATATCTCTTCTTTTGTTCTTGCTCCGTAAAAAAGAATCTTTTTTTTGTCTGATTTATCATTATGAGTAAGATAGAAAAATAAAGGAGCAAGCCCTACTCCACCGGCAACTAAAATAACCCTTTCAGCTTTTTGGTCATCAAATATACCTTTACCGAGCGGACCGATCATATCAAGGCTGTCTCCTTCAGATCTATCAGCCAGCCATTCCGTACCTTTTCCGACAATTTTGACAAAAAACTTAACTATATCGCCCTGTACATCAAAAATACCGATAGGTCTTCTAAGAAAAACAGGCTCCGCCAAAATGTTCACGAAATGACCAGGTAAAGCATCTTTCGCTATTTGAGGACACCTTACGGACACAACAGCAAACCCGTTAGAAAATTTTTTTACTTCCACTACTTTAGCTGTTGTTTGAATCACTTCAGGCACCTATTATTAGACTTGTTTTTTTTTATGGTATTCCTGAATGGGTGTTACCGTTAAACCTTTTT
>CAZFUR010000288.1:0-3280 GCA_964522245.1 uncultured bacterium
AAACTATCCGTCATATCTTGCCCATCTCTATCCACAACCTTAGCGTTACCTGACAGCACCTGTTCGCCCGATTCGCCATCTATATCTATGGGAGTACGGGGGATAGGCAGTCCGGCAATCACCTCGGGACACACAGGAAAAAGAAGCCCTTGTTCATAAAAATCCTTAAGATCTTGAACAAGGGCATGTTTCCCGTTATATCTACATTTACATCCAATAAGACACGCACTAACCAGAATCATTCTCTAGGAATATTTTTCGGCTTTTTTACGTGCGTCCTTCATTTTTCTCCTGCGTTTCTGACTAGGCTTTTCGTAATGCCGATGTTGTTTGATCTGTTTCATGATACCTTCTTTATCGATCTTCTTCTTTAAACGGCGCAGAGCCTTGTCAACAGGTTCGTTCTTTTTTAAGACTACTTTAGGCACTTGATATTTCACCCCTTTCAAATTTTTTATAAATAATCCCTATTTTATTATCAAATGTCAAGTTAAATCGTAAATAAATGATTTGCATTTGTCGGAGAATTTAATTATGAGGCGTATTTTTCTTTCATTTGCTTAGATTTTCCGCAAGTCATTTTACCTTCAGTGCATGATGTTCTTACGCACTCAGGACCTGAATTCTCAAAAACCACAGGTGCTACTTTCTTCGCTAAATCGAGCATTTTCTCTGATGCATATCTTATCTCCCATTGTGCTCTTTGACAACATCTGAGTGTGAAAAAATGCAACAGCTCTCTTGCGTTCATAGTAACCACGATGTTAGATTCACATCCGTTGGGCAGAATATATCTTGCGTCTTCGGGCAGAATACCCAAATCGGTTAATTCAGAATATGTGGTTTCGATTTTTTTTATAGTTTCTTTATATATTTTTAGAGCGGTCTTGTTTTTTTTGATAGACGGTGGCACAACAAACGATGCGTCTCCCATAGATACGTAACGTTGGCTTTGTTGCGAAAATGAAGCCAGCCTATGTCTTACCAGTTGATGAGTCGCCGCCCTTGACATTCCTTCTATCCCGAAGGTAAACGAGACATGTTCCAGTGCCGATTCGTGCCCTAATGATTTCAACATTCTTACAAATTTATATGCCGATTCTTTTGTGATTTTATCTGAAATTTTATCTAAACTGTCTGCTGAGTAACATATCTTCGCCGCCAGAGTGATAGATTGTTCGGGGTTTTTTGTATGTTTGAGTAATTTTATTTTCACGACAGAAACCCGCCTTCTTCTAGTTTTCTCATTAACGATTTATCATTTAGTGGTTGCGAGAGGTAATTATACACATATTTTCCTATTAGGTCAGCCTCTAAATTCAGTTTATCTCCGATACGTTTGTTTTTCAAGTTGGTATTTTCCAAGGTGTGTTGGATTATGTGTACGGAGAATCGATCGGTATTTTTTTCTACGACAGTCAAGCTGATTCCGTCAATTGTTACAGACCCCTTATTCACCAGTTGTTTTACAAAATTGTCTGAAGCGGTTATCTCCAGTATCCAATCGCCGGCTGTTTTTCTGTTAGACAGTACAGAGCCGACTTCATCTACATGGCCTTGCACTAAATGACCGCCGAGTCTATCGCCTAAAGTCATTGCTCGCTCGATATTTAGAAGATCGGTTTTTTTTGTTTCTGAAAAATGAGTTTTTGAGATTGTTTCTTCTTGTATATCGAAAAAGAGCAGACTGTTTTTGATTGATGATATTGTTAAACAGACTCCGTTTATAGCGATGCTATCGCCAAGTTTTACGGTATCGAGTGAAAAAGGAGAGTTGATAGACAGAGTATAAAACCCGTTCTTTTTCTCAAAACTGTTAAAAGTTACTGTTTTTTCAATAATACCGGTAAACATTTTGTTATTTTCTCCAGTTTGGATATCCCTCTAGCATCATATCCTGACCGAATCTTCTCCACTTTATATTTTTTAATGATAAAATATCAGAGATATTTTTTATTCCTTTGCCTTGAAAAGGAGAAACAGCAAGTTGATCTCCGATAATTTTCGGAGCGATAAAAAAATACATTTTATCTATCAGTTTATGATCCAAAAAATGACCAAGTGTCGTGCCCCCGCCTTCTATCAGCAGAGTCACAATCTGTAATTTAGCCATTTCTTTCAATAAGAGTTTAGGATGAAAAAAATCGTTTTCCAACGCAATCATTCTAATCTTTTTGGATAAAATTTTAAACTTTTTTTTGTCTTGAGTTTTGGCGCAAGTGAATATTATTGTTTTGTCTGTCAGGTTATCATTTAATATAATAGAGTTTTCCGTAACGGCAAGTTCCGGATCAAGCAGGATTCTCCACGGCTGAACGATTTTTTTTGATTTTGTTCTTATTGTTAATCTTGGGTTATCGTTCAAAAGAGTGTTTGTTCCTATTAAAATAGCATCTGCATTTGACCTTATCTGCTGGACTTTATTTCTTGATGACGGCGAAGTTATCCATTTCGATTCGCCTGTCGAAGTGGCTATTTTTCCATCAAGAGTTATTCCTACTTTAGATACGACAAACGGCTTTTTTTCTCTAATATATTTTCTAAAATCCTCAATTAGCAGGTCGCATTTTTCTTGCAGTATTCCTTCTACGACATCAATCCCGTTATCTTTGAATATTTTTATGCTCTTAGCCGTATGGTTTGGGTTTGGGTCTAACGTTCCTATAACCACCTGTTTTATACCTGCCTGTATAATGGCATTTGTGCAAGGTGGTGTTTTAGCGTGAGTGGAACATGGTTCTAAAGTTATATAGATAGTACTTCCGTCGGTCGGTTTTTTTGCTGATTTGATAGCATTTATTTCCGCATGATGAGAACCTGATTTTTTATGATAACCTTTACCGATAATAATGCCGTCTTTTACTATAACGGCGCCTACGCGTGGATTGGGTGTTACTGCACGTGATGCGAGTTTCGCTTGTTTTAGAGCGATATCCATAAAAAAAGAATGGTTCATTTATTCCTCAAATAATCCGTCTACGAAATCTTTATTATCAAAAGGTAAAAGGTCGTCTATTCCTTCGCCGACGCCTACGAATTTTACAGGTATATCAAGTTTGTTTTGTATGTTTATGACTACTGCGCCTTTGGCGGTTCCGTCAAGTTTTGTCAGAATGATACCTGTGATTCCTATATCGTTATGGAACATCTCAACTTGTGTGATAGCGTTTTGTCCTGTTACGGCGTCTATCGTCACAAAAATTTCGTTGGGTGTGTCGGGGATTATTTTTGCGACGGTACGCTTGATTTTTTTTAGTTCTTCCATTAAATTTTTATTTGT
>CAZFUR010000289.1:0-3276 GCA_964522245.1 uncultured bacterium
CCCAGATTATTATGAGAATACTAAAGCGTTTATCGAGAAAACTCCTATATTGAAAGGAGGAGCTAAGGGAACGATCGGTCCTTTTGGAATAGTTGTGCATCCCAAAGATCCGACTCTGAAGACAAGGAAAATTTTGATAGACGGGAATCCTTTCTTTTTGCTTGATGGCAAAGACGGTGAGTCGGCTGTGCGATTTGAGGGAAAAAAGATGCCTCTCAACGACAAAAATAAGATGGTTATTCTGAAGGTAGGCGTATCTAGGAGTATTGTCAGGATAAGCAAAACGCAGTATGGGGAATGGGCTATTGAGGCGGAAGGACAGGAAGCGGTAATATCAAAATATGCCGATCTTGAAGAGTTCGTTAGTTTTGGAATCCCTCACGAATCAAAAACACAGGGTACCATCAATATCGGTTTGCCTGACATATCCGTGGAAAATATGGATATCAACGTACCCAATCCGTACATTGATGCCACTAGAACAAGAATATATCGGATGGAATCTAATGTACCGATCAAGATTAATGGTTATTCTATCACGTTTTCCGAGCAGGCTGACGGTTTGATTCAGGTCAAAACAAAAGCTCCTGACGGAAAAGTATCACGTAAAGCTTTTGGCTTGAGCTCCATGAAGAGAATAATGTATCTTGGCGATTATGTATTGATTTTTGGAAAAGACGCCGACGGCAAAATAGTTGGTGTCTTATCGAAATATACTGAAGGCGAGGTTTCATTTGACATAGTTAACTCGCCAGAAGCCACTTCTCCGTTACGTTATTCACCTGAAGTAACCTTTTTTCACCCTCTCCTTGGGGAAATATCTATCCCCGCAGACGATGAGTATGTCGTGGGCATTGACGATGTTAATCGCAAGATTACCGTAAAAGTTCCTGTTGTTTTGGATTTGCTGTCTATCGAAAAGCTTGATCTCAGTGAGAGTATAGGAAAATTCAATAAAATTATGTTTGATTTTAAAACGTTTCTTATTGATAAGGAACTCCAAAGAGAGAGAGCAAATCTATCGCCTCAACAAGTACAACAAGAAATAAATCAAAAAGTTACCGAGATTAAAGGACAGTTGACTGGTTTTGTTGAGTATGCAAAGAAGATTAACAGAAGGGTTAAACAAAAAAGGTTGGTGTCGGAAACTTACGGAAAAGGGATTGTTGATCTGGATGCTCGTTATAAGGCCCTCGATTCTTTGCTGGGTCTGATTGGTGATATGACATCAGACAACGCACAATATTCATTGACATTAATAGGCAACCAACTCAATGGATTGAGAATTGATCTTTCTAACTTATCCAACCAGAAAACCGGATACAAAGTTACCGTGCATGATGTGTCTAACGTATTGGGAGAAGGCATACATGTGGATTCTGACACCGGCAAACCGTTTGTAACCAGAGAGGTGCTTGTAGACCCTGTTTCAGGAAAAACACAAAATCAGATAATTCGAAGAATTGGAAAATCAAAGTATGCGTGGGTTCTTCAGGGGGTTTCTTCGCCTTTGGAAGCAAAAAATTCGACGGATGGATATGCTTATCAATTGATGACTTCAAAAGATTTTAAGAATAAATTAGTGGTGTTAATGAATAACATATATAACACTAAATATGAACAAGCACCGGTTGCCAGATTGAATCTACATCGGTCAAATGTGGGTGTCAGAATTGCCAAAAATGATGAGCAACGTGCGGCATCAAAGGATGTGGCGTATGTATTATTTTCTTCCATAAATCAATTAAAGATGGCTCCTTACAAGGCGGGTGCTCCAAATATTTTACCGTATGCGGAGACAATAGTTGATGCCGAGAAACTCATCTATGATACTTCAGTTGAGGCTCTGGAGGTTTTTCTGGGAAAATTACAAAAGGATGATTCTCTTAAACGTAAAATAGATTTGGTCGTGTTTTTTGATGATATTTTACGTGTTTTGACTATAAAAAAGGATGGCGTTAAAAAAGATCAGGCTATAATTATTGTAAAAGATTTTTTAAAGGGAGCTTCTCCTGAACATATAGAAAACGCTGTTCAGGTTATTGAGAAAGTTATGAGTGACAGGGGGAGGACTGACAGAGCAAAGGCGGCTAGAATTGTGATGGAAATTGTCGGTCAAAAAGAAATTCGTAAACATATAGGTCGTTTAACTGTTCAGATATTAAGCAAAAAATTGTCAGAAGAAGAACAGACGGTTCAAAAAACTTATGCCGAAAATATGACAAAATTACAGAATGAAGTTAAAAAACTGGAACGTAAAAAAGCACGTCTGGGTAAACGACCTAGTGAACGTTCTAAAGCAAAAATTGCCGCGACTGAAAAAGATTTAAATACCAGAATTAACAAGGAAAAAACTAATCTTATAAAAAATCTAAAAAAACTACGTAGACTGAAGGCATATTTTCAGTTAATTGACCATCATGATAACGCTAAAATTTTGGCAGACGAAGCTATCCAGAGTTATGAGATGGGTATGTTTCCTGTTGCGCAAGCGGCTGAAGCTCAAATAGAACTTTATAACGCATTGGAGTCGTTCCAGGTTATTCTCGGTTTAAAGAATGTTGGCAGACCTGTCGTGTCATTAGACGGGATAGATATAATCGCTCATATACAATCTGTTATCCAGCGAATAGATAACTCAAAGATGGATGCTAACGACAAAGTACATTCTAAAGACATTTTATCGGGTATCATAAAACAGCTTAATTCACAGAAAACTTTCTTAAAAGAGTGTGGCGAATATCTGACAGATGCGGAAAAATTTCTGGATGAAAATAAACGCAGTCTGAAAGAAGCGGAAGGATTGGCAAAAAGTCTTGACGACAGATTAAGATCACATAAATGGGCTATGGAACGGGTCCAGAAAAATATCGATAGAGATTTTAAAAAATGGAAAACAGTTATTAAAAGAGTTCCTCCAAAAAAAGCGGTGGAGTTAATAAACCAAGTATTAAATCAGGAAGTCGGTACTTTAAAAGATTATGTACAATCTTTATCGTTGGAAAGAATTGAATTTAGGTCGAATGAGGCGTCTCTTAAAGCGCTAACAGAGCGTTTGAATAGATTAACGGTGGATTATAAAAAAATTGAAACATCAGATCTTAAGCGTGCCGATAAAATTCAGACTCTCAGCAAATTATCTAAAAAGATTCACCGATTGCAGATCAAATCGCATAAAATATCAGCAAAAATTGAGTGGGAAAAGTGGTATGTCTCTTTTCTTCAGGAGAACATAGAGACTGTTTCTGCCCGTATAACAGAGATGCAGGGTGCTGT
>CAZFUR010000290.1:0-3248 GCA_964522245.1 uncultured bacterium
CGACTATTTTGCTGTTTGCGGTAGCTTATTTTGTGTTTTGTACGGGAAAGAATTTTTATAGCAAAAAGAAGAAATACGCATTGTTTATCTTTTTGCCGATACTGATGGTTTTTGCCATTACATCGTTGCGCAACTATTTGGTATCAAATGATTTAGTATTGATATCCTCACATGGAGGTTTAAACTTTTATATAGGTAACAATATTGAAGCGAACGGTAAATTCCATGCTCCATCGGGAATAGGGCGTCAAAGAGAAAAGATGATCGAAAACGCAAGCAGGATTGCGCAAAAAGTTGAGGGAAGGCGTCTGAAGGCGTCGGAGGTATCGAGGTTTTGGTTTGGCAAGTCTTGGAAATTTATCATTAATAACCCTAAACAATATTTTGCATTGATCTGTAGAAAAATATATCTGTTTTTTCAGGGTGCTGAGATATCTGATTTTAGAAACATAGAATTCTTTGAACGGTTTTCAGATTTGTTAAAATTGCCGTTACCGTCGTTTTATCTTATTGTACCTTGGGCAATTATAGGGATTTTTTTAAGTTTTTTCTTAAATGGCAACGTGGGTGTGTTGAGGCTATTTTTATTTACTAACGTATTTGGTGTTATTTTGTATTTTGTCAATTCTAGGTATAGATTGCCTGTGGTTTCGGTATTGATGATATTCGCTTCTTATGCGTTTTTTAGATTGCTTGCTAGATTGAAGGATTATAGGTTTTTAAGCTTGTTTTTTGCTTCTTTATTGGCGTTGTATTTTATTCTTGGTGTGAAGATGGAAAAACCTTGTTTGGCTGACGATTATAACGAGATGGCATCGTGGTATATGACTGAAAAAAAAGATTATAATCGGGCGTTTTCTTTATTTAAACAAGCGCATCAAATTGATCCGAATAACCAGTATGTGGTCTTTAATTTGGCTAAAGCGTATTTTGAAAAAGGCTATTATGATCAGGCGGTTAAGTATTTTAATAAAGCAATTGCTTTAGATCCGAACGATGTGGAATCTTATAATCTTATGGGGATTGTTTATTCAAAAAAGGGAGAATTATCGCAATCAATCCGTTATTTCAAGAAAGCTATAGATATAGAACCTAATTATTTCATGGCGTTAAATAATATGGCGATGAATTATAAAATATTGGGTGACAGGGAAAAAGCTGTGGATTTATGGACATTTTCTCTGAAAATTAATCCGAATCAAAAGAAAATAAAAGCTGAATTAATTCGTCTGAAAAATAGTTTGTAAAAAATGTTGTATTGTTCAAAAAAAAGATTATTATTATTTTTTAAAGAAAGAATTTGGGGGGATTATGTGTGGTTTCTTAAGGTTTTTGTTTTTTATTGTCGTTTTGTCAGCGGTGTCCGGTTATTCTCAGGTATCTGAAGACAGCTATAATAGGGCTTATGTTTATGCCCAAAAGGGTTTTTATGAGGACGCTATTTCGGAATACCGACTTGCTTTAAAAGCGACTACCAATAAAGAAATGTCTACAAGAATATACTATAATATGGGATTGATGTATATTAAACTGAAAGATTTGGATAACGCTGAAAAGCAATTTGAAGCGGCGTACAAGATTAATTCTAATCTGTTCTTGGTTTGTTATAATTTAGCGGATGTTTGCTATGACAATCAGAAATTTGCCAAGTCGGCGGATTATTTTAGAAAAGCTATTGATATAGATCCTAAAATCAGAAATATATATGACGTGTATTCGAAAATAGGTGTGTCTCTTTATCATTTGGATAAATATAATGAAGCCATTAAATATCTCAAAAAGGCTTTATCTTTGAAGGCTGATTATCCATTGGCTTTGGAGTGTTTGTCAAGGTCGTATATTGAAATCGGATCGCTCGTCGATGCCGAGAAGTGTCTGAACCGTCTTGAATCGCTTGGGTACCCTCAAAAAGACGGTTTTATGGAGTTGCGCAAAGCGAAGGAATAGCATCCATCTATGGTAAAACCGAACCTGAAAAAATTCAAAGAGTTGTCTCGCGCAGGTAATCTGATACCTGTATACAGGGAAATTTTAGCTGATATGGATACTCCGTTGTCGGTGTTGATGAAACTTGCGCCAAACGGAAAAAACACTTTTCTTATGGAAAGTGTGGAGAAAAGTGAGCATATCGGGAGATACTCTTTTATCGGGACCGACCCTCGTGTGATTGTAAAAATAAAGAACGATAAGGTTATCGTTGAAGAGAAAAACAGTCGGTATTCTGTCGATGTAAAGGGCGATCCATTTGGAGAACTAAAAAAAATACTGAAAAAATATAAGCCTGTCGCAATACCTCAGTTGCCTCGTTTTTGCGGTGGAGCCGTCGGGTTTATGAGCTATGAGGTGGTTGGCTATTTTGAGAAAATACCTCAGACTAATCCTGACGATTTAAAGCTTGATGATGTGTATTTTATGGTTACGGATACGATATTAGTATTTGATCATGCTAAAAATAAAATATTAGTTGTCTCAAACGCACACATATCCGACGATGAGACCATTGAACAGGCATACCATGAAGCGTTGAAAAACATAGATTCGGTAATAGAAAAACTGTCTAAAAATGTTGCTCTATTGCCTTGTGAATTGACTGATGAGATAGAGCCAAAAAAATTCGACTCAAACATGACAAAACAGGAATTTGTAAAAAGTGTAGAGAAGGCTAAAGAGTATATACACGCAGGCGATATTTTTCAGGTTGTTTTATCCCAGCGGTTTTCTTCAAAAACAACTGCCTCACCGATAAATTTGTATAGGGCGTTGAGATCGATAAACCCGTCTCCATATATGTATTACCTCTATTTGGATGATTATCAGATAATAGGTTCCTCACCTGAAATAATGGTGCGTTGTGAAGACGGTATTGCGCAGATTCGTCCTATTGCCGGTACCAGAAAACGAGGCAAAAATAAAGATAGAGACTTGTTTCTGGAAAACGAGCTTTTATCCGATCCGAAAGAGGTGGCTGAGCATGTTATGCTTGTCGACCTGGGGCGTAACGATATAGGTAGGGTTTGTGATTTTAACACCGTTCACCTGCCGAAAGATGAGTTTATGATTATCGAAAAATATTCTCATGTTATGCATATAGTTTCTGATATAAAAGGTTCGCTCAAAGATGACTGCGATATGTTTGACGTTATTGCCGCCTCGTTTCCTGCGGGGACGGTCAGTGGTGCTCCGAAAATTAGGGCTATGGAGATCATAGACGAGCTCGAAAACAAAAAACGAGGTCCTTATTCCGGAGC
>CAZFUR010000291.1:0-3244 GCA_964522245.1 uncultured bacterium
TAAAACGATGATGATTTCGACTCATGATAAATCTATAGATAAGTTATCAAGTGACTTGGAGTTGATGTATAAAGTTAATTCAGCGATCAACTCTATAAGAGACGAGACAAAACTTATAAGAAGATTGCTCGAACTGATATTTGAGGTCATACCCGCAAGGAGGGGAGCTATCCTTATTTGTGATGATAAGACGGGCGAGATGATGCCTTTCGCATCTTTGTCCAGAGACGATGACAACAGCGATGATATATATATAAATAATGTGATCGTGCAGCAGGTGTTTCGCAAAAAGGTAGCTATTTTGACGACAGATGCCTCAAAAGACCCGAGGTTTGCGGATATCGGTAATCGGATCAGGTCTGCGATGTGTGTACCTGTGGGGACTATCAACAATATGTTTGGTGTTATCCATCTTGAAGACAATATTGAGTCGGATACGTTTTGCGAGAAAGACCTTGCTCTGTTATCCGCAATAGCGAACCAGTCGGCGATAGCGATTGAGAATATGCATTTTTTCAATCGTCTTGAGGATGAGAATAAGCAGTTGCAACGTGCCATACAAAAAGAGTACAACATGATCGGTCAAAGTCCAAAAATGAAACATATATTTTCTTTGATAGAACGGTTGGCTAATAGTGAATCCACTGTGCTTGTTAGAGGTGAGAGCGGTACGGGAAAAGAGTTGGTCGCCAGAGCTATACATTACACAAGTGCCCGTAAAGGAAAACCTTTTGTTTGTGTGAATTGCGCGGCTTTGAATAAAAATCTACTTGAAAGTGAGATATTCGGGCATGAAAAAGGAGCATTTACAGGTGCGGACGGTGCTAAAAAAGGGCGGTTTGAATTGGCGGACGGCGGAACGATCTTTCTTGATGAAATAGGCGAGATGAGTTTGGAGAGTCAGGTTAAACTTCTACGTGTCCTTGAGGAAGGGAAGTTTGAGAGGGTGGGCGGTGTAGAGAGTATTGAGGCTGATGTAAGAATTCTTGCCGCCACAAACAGAGATTTAGAGAAAGCTATAACGGACGGGCTATTCAGAGCAGATTTGTATTACAGACTAAAAGTTATTCAGATAGATATACCGCCTCTTAGAGAACGAAAAGAGGATATTATTCCGTGCGCGATATTTTTTCTGGACAAATATCGGGATAAAGTCTCAAGAGAGGTGTTGCAGTTTTCTCCCGAAGCGTATGAAGCGATGAAAAAATATCATTGGCCCGGCAACATAAGGGAATTGAAAAACTGTATAGAAAGAGCGGTTGTCCTTGGCAATTCCAATGTTATTTTGCCTGAAGAGTTATTGTTTGATACAGAACATCAGATTATATCGGAAGACAAGTTTCCTTCCTTGCAACAAATTGAAAGGGAACATATCATGCGGGCATTAAAACATACGGGCTGGAACAAAAAGCAGGCGGCGGATTTGCTCGGAATACAAAGATCTACACTGTACGAGAAGTTGAAACTGTACCATATATCTCTTTAAGTTTTGTAAAAAATAATTAACGACCCATTCTCTTTTTTAGAATAAGAGCAAGCAACATCTGTCCGAATAAAACGATGGTCAAAGGTTCAGGCACAGGCGCTCCACCGTCGTTTACAGCCAGAGACAAAGAAGTACTGCGATGCCAGAAATGACATCCGTAAGCAAGTTTAAAACCATCTTTACCCAAAAAATTATCAAGGTCGTACTGGTTGGCGAGTGCTATATCCCTTGTGTAATCGGCAGTAACCGAGTGATAAGATATTGTTTTATTGAGGAGATCCCATGTCATAGTGAAAACAGTATCTCTTTCTATATTGTCCGTCCCCAGACTCGTCCAACTGCTTCCATCGTCCATACTGATGTACAGAGTTACCCCATCCCAATGACCGCCGAAATAACCGCCGTCGCCTGTCATAGTTATATTGAAGGTTTCTATATTGTCCCTATAATCATCAAACTCAAAAACACCGTTTGCGTATTCCCCGCTTCCACCGTCAGGAAAACCAAAATCTATAACGTAACTTTCATCAGGATGATGAGTGGCTATATTTATCCACTTGCTTTCGGAATCGGATTCAGAGTAAGTATAGACACTGGCGTTTGCGAAGTTGCAAGTTAGCCCGATAAAAAACATTAAAAACAGTAATCTAATTTTCATCAAAAAACCTCTCAAAAATTAAAAATAAACGTAACAACGCACATACCAACATATACAGTCTACACTAGATATCCGCAGTATGCAAGTTTTTTTTTGTAAAACGTACTGGAAAATTAATCTGAACTGATATAACATAGCTTTTTCTGAAAAACCGAATGAGTGCTGGAGAAAGTTATGTTTAAGATAGTAAAAAAAGATCGAATCGCCCCGGAGAATTATAGTTATTGGGTTGAGGCACCGGATATTGCGCAAGCTTATGAAGCGGGGCAGTTTATCATTTTGAGGATTGATGAGAAAGGAGAGCGTATTCCGCTTACGATAGTGGATACCGATTTGCAAAAAGGTTTGATTCGTATAATCTTTTCTGTTGTTGGAGCGACTAGTTATAAGTTGTCGTTGCTTGGTGTGGGCGATCAGATAAAAGATGTTGTCGGTCCGTTGGGTAATAAAACTCATATAGAGAATTACGGTACGGCTGTTGTGGTCGGGGGTGGTGTGGGAATTGCGCCTATTTATCCTATTACACGTGCCTTGAAGAGAGCCGGCAATAAGATCGTTTCCATTTTGGGGGCGAGAAATAAAGAATTGTTGATTCTTAAAGACGATATGGAAAAAATTTCGCAACTATTGATTGTTACATCGGATGATGGGTCGGTCGGCAAGAAAGGTTTTGTAACGGATGCTTTGGAGGAGTTGATTTTGAATAAAGATCGGTCGGTTGATTTTGTTCTTGCGGTGGGACCTCTTGTCATGATGCGTGCGGTGAGTGATCTTACGAAAAAGTACGGTATAAAAACGATGGTCAGTCTAAATACTATGATGGTTGATGGAACGGGGATGTGTGGTTGTTGCAGATGTACGGTCGGATCTGAGACTAAGTTCACCTGTGTGCACGGACCTGAATTTGATGCTCACAAGGTGGATTTTGATGAGTTGGTGAACAAACAAGGTATGTTTCACAAAAAAGAGAAAGAATCATACAAAAGATAAGGATGTTTATAGATGACAAAAAGAGTCGGTCGCCAAAAAATGCCGGAGCAGTCTCCTGAAAAGCGTGCTAAAAATTTTGATGAAGTGCCTCCAGGTTTTTCTCCTAAGCA
>CAZFUR010000292.1:0-3243 GCA_964522245.1 uncultured bacterium
TAATTCTAATGTGCTATCATTTAAGCCATATTAGGAGTGACTGTCAATTTTCTAATTGCGTTTATATGTTTATTTCTACAAAAGATCTTTTTGGCAATCTTACCCGCAAAACCGATAATACTCGCTCTAACAATGACCGCTCATATCAACCTGATTTTAGCATCGTTCAATCTAATTCCAATCCCCCCTCTAGACGGATCGAGAGTTTTATCTGAGCTTTTACCGAGAAGTTTAGATAATTTCATGTACAGTCTTGAACGCTACGGCTTTGTGATAATTTTTGTTCTGCTTTATATAGGGTTGCTTGACCCTATAATACAATTCATAATGGGAATACTGATAAGTATTATAAACATTTTTATATAGTTACAGAAAATCCACGTCGCACACGTCAGGCAATTTGATATCTTTCAGTGCATCCGTGAGGCGGTCTATCTGATCTTGTTTTTTAGAAGAGGCTATCCATTTAGCGATAGTTGTGAGAATTATTTTTTCATGATCAAAAGCCAAGTCAGGGAGTTTTTTTAGCGCAAACCACTTCACCGATTCGGCATCATCACCGGCATGAGGATCTTTTTTACCTGAATAACCCCCTGAATACACCACCGTTACGCATCTTCCCCTGGGGTCTCTACCGGGTGTTCCAACGGTCATCACCTGAAATAGATCGATATCATCTATCGAGGTTTCCTCCGTAAGTTCACGTAATGCCGCATCTTTCAAGTCCTCATTCATCTCAACAAATCCCCCCGGTAACGCCCAACATCCCGCATAAGGATTGTACTTGCGCTTCACAAGTAAAACAAGAACTGTTTCCTTAAAATTTAAAACTACCGTATCCACCGTTAACATCGGTCTGGGGTATTTGTAACAATATTTTTTACTGACCATTTAACTTCCGCCCTGCCTAAAAAAATTTCTGTCATTGGGGATTTTACATCAAACTGTCTTGCGCAAAAAGAAAAAAAAGTTTATCATCTTAGTCTTTAATGTCAAATTTATTCAACTGAGGAATATTTTTTATGAAAAGAGATATAAGCCCACGCCAAAAACAGTATATTCTGGATAACATATCCAAAAAAACACCGGATGAGATAGCAAAACACCTGAATATTTCCGTTAAAAATGTAAACGACCTACTAAACAGTCAACCTGCAGAATCTATATCACCGGCTGAAGAGTTACCGCCAATGAAAACCATAAAACCACACAAATTCATAACCTATACTTTACTTATATTGGGTTTTACGGCTCTATTCGCCTTCGGATTCGTCTCTAGAATGTATCCGCACTACTCTCAAAAAAACTACATGCTAGACTACGATTACGCTTTTCATCTCCGTATGACGCAAAGTGTAGTCGATACGGGCAAAGTACCGGAATTAGATAAACTTGCGTGGTATCCTGAAGGCAAAAAAGTACCGGAACTTCTCCCTGTAATTCTCTACTATCTTGGCGCAGGTTTTCATTACATATACAATCTTTTTAAAGAATCGACTGCTCAGGAATCCATTGTTGTTTTTTATGGGATTTTTTGTTCTTTGACGATGCTTGTGGTATTTTTTCTACTGATGACTATCACGGGCAAAAAGTACATCTCTTTTATCGGTGCGTCCCTCGCCGCTTTAATGCCCGCCCACCTCGTCAGAACTCTGTGTACGAGGTATCGATATGAAGGTCCGGGAATACTTTTCTTGTTGGTAAATATTACGTTTTTTATAAAAGCCTTGGAAACAAAAAGCAACAAGAAATTTTATCTATACAGTATCCTTGCGTCAATATTCATGGCTTTATCCGTTGGGACATGGCGTATATCATTGCTATTTCCAACGTTGTACTGCATCGTTTTTATACTGCTTTTAATAATGAAACGTACCGATGCCAAATTTCTCGGAGCATTCTCCATTCAAGCTGGACTACTGATATTTTGTTTCTTCTATTTTCGATTTCTCCGATCACAAAACTATATATTCTCCCACAACGCTCTTCTTATAACAGGACTAGCCATAACGGCATCTTTGACAAAATGGTGGAAAAAGAAAGGAATCGTCAAAGTCGATCCGGTATACCTGTTGATGCCTTTTTTTATGGTGGCGGTAATTCCCATCTTTCATCTATCGAGCGGTTATGAATCATTTTTAAGTGTTCTGGTTTTAAAAATCAGACTGGCATTCTATGATTTCAAAATCACAGGTATAGAAAACATCTTATTTTTGAACACCGCTGAGCTAGCGTCTATCAAACCGATAAAATTTTTCGGATGGGATATATGCTCATTCGGAGCGATTTTTATTATACTGTATCCGATATCGTTGATATTTTTTAGAGATAAAACAAAACAGGTTTCCATTGGCGAAAAAATCGTGTCTGTTTTCTTCTTCACAATCGTATTGTTATCTGTCCTCTTTTACAGAAACAAGGTGATACTCTCCCTTTTTACAGCCATCGTAGGAGCTATATCTGTTGACAGGACTATATCGTTTTTTAAAAAATTCCACTGGAGGGATAAGGCTATACCGATTTTTCTTGTGGGAGTTTGTGTTATCACTATCGGATCAGGTTTCAAAACCAATACTTATCTGAAGAGACTTCGAGTAAAAATGCGTCCTCACCTTCATTCCGCACTACTAAATTTCAAACGGCTAAATACTAAGGGAGAACCTTCTTTAAGTTACTGGAGTTACGGTTATGAGATACAAACTTATGTAAACGCCCCATCTTACCTTGACGGTCTGCTAGAAAGCAAACTAGTACACGAAAGATTAGTCGAAATGAGCCGTCTATATCTTAAAAACAGCGAAGAAGATTTTTATAATTTCTGCAAAAAATACGGTTTAAAATGGTTCTTGGTAGACAAATATTCATCTAGAACAAAACTATATTCCATGTATGCCGAATACCCCTATTACGCTCTGTTTGATAGAAGCGGCAGACCTACTAAGAGAGGCAAAAATACGATAAGGGCAAAAACCACGTTCAATCCAAGATCTCTCAAAAAATTTAAGTTGCTATACTCAAATAAGAGATTTAATATTTTTAAAATTTTGTAGCAGGCACAAACAACAAAGATCCATAGTCAACTAAACCCGATTCATCAAGGTTTTTTATACTCATCTCATGACTGTCTATGAAGTTTTTTATAGATTCAGAATCGGGATGATGATTTAAATTGCCACAAAAATATATTTTATCACAACCATCCCAGCCTCCTGCTCCTCCTATAAAACCGCTATTTAATCCGGG
>CAZFUR010000293.1:0-3228 GCA_964522245.1 uncultured bacterium
ACTACCAAAATGCCGCACCCGAAGAAATAGAAACCCTTATTACCCGTCCGATAGAGGAATCTGTGGGAGCGGTATCCAATATGAAAGGGATCACATCGTTATCGAAAGAGGGCAGCAGTGTGATAACGGTATCTTTTAATTGGGGTACAAACATGGATTTCGCTTCTTTGAACGTCAGGGAAAAACTTGATTTGATCAAGGATCGGTTTCCTCGTGAGGCAGAGGATCCTGTTGTCATAAAATTCAATCCGTTTGATTTGCCTGTCATGAGGTTTAGTGTAACCGGTACTCTTGGCGGGTATGAGTTGCGCAGGTTGAGCCAGAGAATACTTAAAGACGGATTAGAAAAAGTTGAGGGTGTCGCATCTATTCCGATAAGCGGTGGTTTAACCAGAGAGATTCTTATAGATGTCGATCAAGGCAGGTTGCAAGCATCGGGGATATCTATTACGTCTGTGGTATCTTCTCTTGAGGAGACCAATTTGAATTATCCGGCAGGTACCATAAAAGATGAGACTTTTGAGTATCTTATCAGAACGATAGGAGAATACCAGTCGATAAGAGATATCGGGTTTACGCCCGTATCGGTAGATAACCGCAAAGGGACTTCGGGTGATTCCGCACCCGGGCTTGAGCCTTTGCCCCCTTCAAAACGTCAAACTATGAGTTATAAACGAAGAGAACAGGAAGCTGCCGAATCGGTAAGAGAAAAGCGGATTATTCTTCTGAGAGAAATCGCTGATATCAAAGATACTTATAGAAAAAAGGTCTCGCATTCCAGATTAAACGGTCACTCGGATATTTCTGTATCGGTACAAAAACAATCGGGTGCCAATACGTTGAATGTGGTAAAGAATGTCAGGCGTGAGCTTAAGAAGCTCAAAAAAGATTTTCCAAAAGGTATGAATATAGATATCATCTATGACCAATCTGAGTTTATAAAACAGTCTATCAACGGAGTCTCCAATGCAGCGTGGCAAGGTGCTTTGTTGGCGTTTTTAGTGATTCTTTTCTTTTTGCGTAATTTCCATTCGTCTTTTATTGTAACGGTTTCGATTCCGGCGTCGATATTGGCTACATTTGTCATGATGTATTTTAAAGGCGAGATGTTTTCTCCGATGTCTTTGAACATGATGTCGTTGGGCGGGTTGGCGTTGGCTGTGGGTATGTTGGTGGATAATGCGATAGTTGTAATAGAGAATATTTTTCGGTTTAGGGAGATGGGATACAGCGGAAAAGAGGCGGCGGTGAAAGGCACAAGCGAAGTAGGGTCGGCTATTTTCTCGTCTACGCTAACGACGGTTGCGGTATTTTTCCCTTTAATATTTGTTCCCGGTCTTGCAGGTCAGATATTCAAAGATTTGGCTTTTACGGTTTGTTTTGGTCTGATAGCTTCTCTTGGTGTTGCCATGACACTTATTCCCCTTTTAGCTACTTCCGTGAAGATAAAAAAAACGGTTGAGAAAGTTTCTCCGGATGAGATAAAAAAAAGTATCTTTTTCCTAAAAAAAGGGGTGAATATCAAGAGTATTTTTCCACTCATAATCGTTTCTGTGTTGGTACTGTTTTTGTTTTCGGTATTTGCTCTGTTAAAGCAGGATCAAGAGTTGTTGCCAAAAGTAGATCAGGGTCAGTTTATGGTGAAAGTAGATCTACCTACAGGGTCTATTTTAAAAAATACCAACGAGGTTGTCTCCAAGATAGAAAAATATATTTTGGGGTTGCCGGAAACAGAGTCGGTGGCTGTTTCTATCGGATCGGACAAACAATCTAACTCTAATCAGGTTGATATAAATCTGCTCGGTTCGCATCAAGGCGAGATTCTTGTCACCTTGAGAGAGGACCGTGCGATACCTACCGCAGAAGTGATACAGAATATCAAAACGTCGGTATCGCTTATGGATTTGGGTAATGTATCTGTTCAGTATCTTTTGCAAGAAAGTGTATTTAAATCGTTGATGGGAACGTCTAGTCCTATAGTGGTTCAGTTGTCGGGTTATGATCTGGATATTTTGAACGGTCTTGCGGATCGTGTGAGAGATAACTTATCGAATATAAAAGGTATGTACAGTATAAAATCGTCAAAAGCGTTAGCTAATCCTGAGACCAGAATAGAGATACTGAAAGATAATGCCGCGAAGTATGCCGTATCGGTAAATGACATTGCTGCGATTGCTCATACTGCTCTAAAGGGAATGATTGCTACGATGTACAAAGAGGAAGGGCATGAATATGATATACGTGTTCAGTTGAGGGAAGAGGATAGAAAAGATTTTATGGGGATACGTGAGTTGCTGATACGATCTAAATCAACCGATGCGTATATACCTTTAAAGCAGGTCGCTAGGATATCGCGTGGGTCGGGACCTAGTGAGATAAAACGTATAGATCAAGAGAGAACCTTGCTTGTGACGGGGAATATTTTTGGGCGTGAACTGAAAGATGTTACCGCCGATGTTACACGTATGCTGGATAAGATAAAAAAAGATGTCCCGGAGGGTTATGTAGTAGAGTTGGCAGGCGAGAATAAGGAGATAAAAGAGTCGTTTAACAGTTTAATGTTGGCGTTAGTTTTGTCTATCTTATTGATTTATATGATTATGGCGTCGCAGTTTGAGTCTTTCATTCAGCCGTTTATAATAATGTTCACCGTTCCTTTATCTTTGATAGGAGTTTACTTTGCATTGTCTTTGACGAATACACCGATCAGTGTGGTTGTTATTTTGGGTATGATTATGCTTGGTGGTATTGTTGTGAACAACGGTATTGTTCTAATCGAGTTTATTAATTCGTTGAGGGAGAAAGGTTATTCTCCTTTGGATGCGTCGTTCATAGCAAGTAAGATCCGTCAACGACCTATTTTGATGAGCGCATTGACTACGATTATCGGTTTGATACCGCTTGCTTTGGGGTTTGAGAAAGGATCCGAGTTACGCTCGCCTATGGCGATTACGGTGATGGGCGGGTTGACGACATCCACATTTTTGACTTTATTTATGATCCCGATAATTTACTACTATGTTGAGAGCGGAAAATTGTTTTTGGCAAAACTACTAAAAAAGATGTTGGGGCGTAATGGGACTACCAGCTAGGTCTGTCAGTAGACCTGTCTCAATAACGATGCTTTTTCTTGGAGTACTTCTATTTGGCGTTATCAGCCTGAGGCAGTTGCCTGTGGAGCTTACGCCTAATCGCGATTACGGTCAGATCAGTATTATGATAGGCGTT
>CAZFUR010000294.1:0-3227 GCA_964522245.1 uncultured bacterium
AGCACTTTTACCTGCCCAAAAAAGTGATTTAGGCGCTAATTTTGATTCAGGATACTTATCCGACAACTCCAAAAAACATTTATACGATTCATCAAACGACAACCGATTATAATAGTATTCCCCCATCCAAAACAATATTTCCGCCCCCAATTCAGATTCAGGATAATCCGCCAACAACTTATTAAAAACCGCCAACGCCTTCTTATCATCGCCCATCTGAAAAAAGCACCAACCTTTCTCATATTCGCACCGATCCATCAGATCGGATTCGGGATACCGACCACTCATTTTATTATATAATGACATCGCTTTTTCGTATTCTCCTTCGTTGTAGCAACAGATTCCCGCATACAACAAAGCATATTCACGCATATCGCTTTGCGGATAATTTTCAATTAAATCTTCAAAAGCCTCAAGTGCTTTCCCGTTATCTCCTTTCGAGAAATACGTCCAACCGATCGCGTATCGAACGGAATCTTTCAGTTCCGTATCGGGATAATCTTTTATCACCTGATTAAACGATTCTATCGCTTTATCAAATTTAAACAGATAAAACTGTGATCTTCCTATCTGAAAAAGCGCTCTATCGGACAAAGATATTTTCGTCGGCGAATCCAACACCTTTGTGTACGATTCTATAGCCGTCTCATAATTTTTCAAAGCGAAATACGCATCCCCGATAGAGATAGCGCACTTCGATTTGATCTCATCGTCCGTTGTTTTCAGTATACCTTGTTGAAAAAACAAAATACTCTCCTCAAACAAACTTCTCCTGTATTTACAGCACCCCAACCCAAAATAAACCGATCCTAACAGATTATCATCAACACCATGTTGCAGAACCGACATAAAAGCTTTTTCAGCCAAATCGTATTCCCCTAATTCCAAAGATGCCTGAGCCTTCAGGTACCAAACCAACGATATATCATCCACACGTAATTTTTCGTTCAAGATTCTATCAGCCGTCTGTTTACATAGTTTGTAGTTACCGAGTCGATAATATAGATCCGTCAGATCAAACAAAACAGTACCCGTCAGATAAGATTCAGGATAGGTTTTGAGGAGCTCCTCAAAGAGTTTAACGGTAGGTTTCAGGTCACCTGCTTCCACAAGAGATTTCCCCAGATGATAAGTCGCCACATCCATCCAACTATTATCCAGACCTTTCGAGATCAAACTCTGAAAGTAGACTCCTGCCGAATCAAATTTCTTGAGGTGATATAAACTTTCCGCCAACCAAAACGTAGCATCATTTATCAGGTTAGAATCGGGATAGTTATCGATAAACGAGAGTAATTTTTCAGATGCCTGATCGTATTTACCCGATTCAAACAACGTTTTGGCGATAAAAAATTCAGACACGATAGCCAGTTGGTTTTCAGGAAACTTACTTGATAACTCCGTAAAAACGCTTTTAGCGGCCACAAAATCTTTAAGATAATACGCACTCGCACCCTCTGCATAGATGACATACACCATAAAAACGCTTTTAGGATACTTTTCAACAAACAAAGAACAATAGTCTCTGCACTTTTCATAATTTTTCTGTTTCAGAGAAATTTCGACCAAATAGTACAGGGATTCTTCGCGGAATCTAGTTTCTTTATCGGAATAAAGATCGGAAAAGAGTTTTTTCGCTTCATCGTATCTATTTTGTATAAAATAGTTTTTTCCCAAAAGGAGTTTTGCTTCATCAAGATATTTTGAATCGGGATATAACGACAGAAACCTCTCAAGCTGGTTTTCCGAGACTTCGTATAACTCATCTCTGAAAGCATTTTTAGAAAGAGACAGAAGCTGAAGGTCGTCCGACTCGACAGCCAACCCGGAAGAAACAATACACAACACCATTAAGATTAAAATCGACCTGCACATCAGATAGCACCGTATTGAAAAAACATATCTTTCAGGATGGTCATCCCCACACCTAAAATATACTATACGGTCTGGTTCCCTCCATATCACAGACGTCTTCTTTAATTGCTCTTTTGGAATCAATCAAAAAATGTTTTCTCCTAACAGGTGAACTGCAGGAACTTAAAAGGACACAAACCGCAAGAAACAAGCAAATCTGGCAAATAAATCTAATGTAATTCATTTTATTGTCTTGTTTTCGTTTAATTTTTGATATAGTTTCGACACCTGTTAGAATGATATCTAAACTAATAAACATAAACAAGAACTATTTGCATGAAAACTCTAAAACATTTTCGGATTCGGATAAATTATCAAGGGACAAATTATAGCGGATGGCAAGTCCAACCTAACGCCCCCACCATACAGATGGCAATAGAACAAGTCATAGCTAAGTTGACAGGCGAGGCGATTCGGATACACGGATCGGGTCGTACCGATTCAGGCGTTCATGCGTTAGGGCAGGTTGCCCATTTCAAGGTTCACACAACATTTGACACGAAAGGGCTTCTTAAAGGAATGAACGCCCTGCTTCCCGACGATATAATTATCACGGATGTTCAACAAACAGATCCTTCTTTTCATTCCCGTTACGATGCCATCGGTAAACATTATATGTATATAGTACACCAAGGGCAGTTTCCGTTCCTTTGGAGTAGATTTTATTCAACTTTGCTAAAAAACAATCTTTCTATAGAAAATATCCGTCAAGCCGCCTCATCTTTTATCGGGACACATCATTTCAGGTCCTTTTGCGCCGTTTCGGATAACAAAAACGAAATATATGACCGAACAATCTACGATTTCAGAATAGATTATCATCCACCTTTCATATTTTTTAATGTTCTGGGCAAAAGTTTTCTCTACAAAATGGTTAGGTTCATGGTAGGCACGCTTATAAAGATAGGGCTTGGGAAAGAGTCGCCTGATTTTATAAACAATGTATTCGCCGCCCCGGACCGCTACAAAACCGGTCCCGTAGCGCCCGCAAAAGGGTTGACATTGATGAATGTTTTTTACACTCCCCCAATAAAATTACCTCCGCCGGAAGAGTTTTGTAATTTTTTTAGACTTTTTGACGTTTTATAGTATATAGGTTTTTTAATCTGATCTACTCAAATTGATTAAAACCGTTTTTTATGGTATAATTAAGTTAAGTGGATGAGCAAGAGGCGGATCGATATGAAAAACGTTTTTTGTATACTAGCCCCGATACTGGGGTTACTGTCTGCGTGTGATGTGTGTGCGACGCTCATGTTTAAAGAGCTGTCCACCGATGAGATAGTTCAGCGTTCTGATACGATAGTGATCGG
>CAZFUR010000295.1:0-3227 GCA_964522245.1 uncultured bacterium
CCTGAAACCCAAAACCTCAAAAAAATCCTGATCGACTATATTCGCACCCGTAGATACAATCAGGTCAACCATATTGTTCTCTATCATACGGACGATGACACGTTTTAAACCGGCACTTACAAGCGACCCCGCCAGACACAGTATGTTGCAACACCCCGTATCCCGCAACATCGCCTCGTATATCTTTGATGCACGAGAAAGGTTTCTTGCCTGAAAAGACATATCCCCCATACGGTCAATCATTCCGACAGGATTAAAATCCTCAAGAGATATATGTTCCACCGTCCGCCGTAAATATTTCTTTGCCATAGTTAAAACCTCGCAGATGAAAAGTCCCCCACTCCCCGCAGGTAGAATACAATATATCCGATCAAAAAACATTCTTTTTTATCAGCCGACCCTTATATTCTCGGATTAGCTTGACTATTTTTTTGATTTCAGTTAAAATCTCATCTGTTGTAACGTGCGCGTTGCAGGTAAACTTTAATAAGCATCATACGTAAAGAAAAGAATTATGATTTTATATCAACCTGAAGAAACTAACGATAATATACTCTCGATCCATTTTCGTAAAAAACCGTCGCTTAAAAACGAGAAAGATCAGCAAGAATTTGATCTCAAAAAACTTCTGTATAACGACGTAACCTCGCTTCCCACTTTGCCTGTAATGTTCGACTATATCCAGAACATACTAAACAAACAGGGACGAATGGGTTTTTTGTATATCAACATAATCCAATACAGCATGCTAGAACAAATTTACGGATGGAGAAAGTTCGATTTTTTTATGAAAGAACTGGCTTCAACACTGGTTTATATAAGAAATAGTTTCATGAGAGAACACGACGCAGTCTGCGAATTAATGATAAAAGGAAGCACTTTTATGTTGCTTCTATCACCTTCGCGCACAAAAAGAGTTATGACTAGACAAGACTTGAAAAATATCTGTGAACGGATAGGAAATCAGTTCGCGCAAGCCCTGAAGGAACGGCTCGATAACGATGTTTTTGAAAAACTGGGGTGTTATTTCGGTTACTCTATACTGGAAGATGATACGACTCAACGGCTTGAAAGATTGGTCTATAACGTAATCGAACAAGCGCACCGATCATCGGTCAACCAGAAGAAAGAAGACGCCAGACGCAGGTCGGCAGCTTTGCAAAGTATCGTCAGGAATAAAGAAATATCCACATTATATCAACCGATTTTGGATTTTAGAGCAAACAAAATCATCGGTTACGAAGCACTCAATAGAGGTCCTGCGGGGGAATTTGAAAACCCGGATTACCTGTTCCGTCTAGCTTATCAGAACGATGCCGTTTGGGCGTTGGACAGGTTATGCAGAATTCAAGCGTTCAGGGGACTGAATAAAATGTCTAAAGATCACCTGTTGTTTCTGAACGTTGAGCCTCAAACCTTTGACGATCCTGTTTTCTTTATAAAAGAAACAGCCTCCCTGATGGAAGATGCAGGGATAAAACCGCAACAGGTTGTACTGGAAATAACCGAGCGACAAGCTATTGAAAATATAGATTCTTTCAAAAAACTCCTCTCTTCCTTTAAAGAATCAGGATTTAAAGTGGCAATCGACGATCTGGGTACGGGTTACTCAGGATTACAAACATTAAGCGAACTGTTGCCCGGCTATATAGACTTTATCAAACTGGATATGAGTTTAACACGAAACATAACGAAACATAATTTTAAACAAGAAATAATATCGTTTATGTTGCGTCTCACAAAAGATATACCTACATCAGTGATCGTCGAGGGGATCGAGAAACCTGACGAACTTAAAACAATCCGACGATTGGGTGTTCAGTATGCACAAGGTTTTTTATTTGCCTCACCGACAAAAAAATTTCGACCGATCGATTGGTCGTCTCTGGAGTAAACTTCCTCTCATAATTTGATATTTTGTAATATATGTGCTAGAAAGTTGTTAGACATAACAAGGAGAACTTTTTTATGCGCAATATAATTGTAACTGTTTTGGTGGCATTGTTTATCTCTACCGTCTCATACGCATCCGACGAGTGGTCGGGCAACTTTGCGTGGAACGTGAATACCGCTTATTATCCGTACGGCGAATATCTGACATGGACTATCGACGAGAGCGATCTGACACAAGACGTCGGATCGATTCAAGCGATCTCGGCACTCACCCAAGCTATGCAGACATGGGATAACGTATCGGGCGCAAACTACGATTTCTGGAAACAACCCGATCAAGGCGGTGATTACGATTTTGTCGATAACCCAAGCTGGAACTATTCCTACGCCAACATAGTCTTTGGCGGATGGTTGGATTCCACAACATGGCATAATATAGGAGCCAACTCCAATAACCTTGCCGCCGCATGGCCCTTCACCGTCAGAGACGGCAATAACCAAAGAGTCGATTACGATTCCAACGGTTACTGGGATTTAGCCCAAGTAGTGATTTTTTTTAACGATTCTTTCGATTGGAGCACCGACGGCTCGGCGAATACATACGATATACAAACCGTAGCAACCCATGAGATCGGTCACGCCTTAGGGTTGAAACATTCCCCCGCAGGTGTACCGTCCGTTATGAAAGGTATCACCGCCCCGGGCGAGATAACACGCACACTATCCGCATGGGATATCAATCAAGCTGAAACATTATACCCTCAACCGGACCCTGTACCCGAACCTTCGGCAATGATTCTATTCGCTTTCGGTTTTATTTTCAGATATTTTCAGAAACGTCGACAGACAAAGTAAACCTTTGTCTCCAAAAATGAAAAAAACTAGTCGTTAAGGATGACAACTATTTTGTACTCCCTTTTGTCGCCGATAGAGTCATCCAACCATGAGTTGCTTCCGTCACCGTTGTCTATAATAGATGGGGAATCCACCTTATGCCAATCCTCTTTGGCATCCGCCCGCCAATAAATATCATAACTTCTGTCAGGTTTAGTCGTCACAGACCAACTCAATAAACAAGAAGAACTGCTCCGATCAATATAAAAATCGGTAACCTCAAACAAAGAAGCTTCGTTATCAGGGTCAGTCCCCGCATAAACCTCTTTGCCATCGTTCATACCGTCAAGATCGGTATCGGGAGAATACGGATTGATGTTGTTGTCTATCTCCCATCTGTTTGATAAACCATCGTTGTCTCTGTCAAGAATAGGATGAAGTATAACGTTCTGACCATACGAAAACACAGGACTGCCCGATACACCCATAGCACCTTTTGT
>CAZFUR010000296.1:0-3227 GCA_964522245.1 uncultured bacterium
TCTGCTCTAACGTCTTTTCTAACATCAGTATTAAAAACCATCTTAATATCTTTTTTAATAATTTCCTTAAAAGAACTGTAAATATCTTGTAAATCAGTGGTTATATTTTTCAACAACTTAACATCCATAGACTGAAGATTCTGAAAACCGGCAGTAATCTCAACGAGAGACCTGTTTATTGATCCCAGATCAGCGGAAATTTCCAATAGTTTCTCACCAGCTTCAGATTTTCCGTCAAATAGTACATCATCTTTCGACAAAGCCTCACAGATTTCATTCAGTTTAAGAATCATCAGTTTAAGGGATCTCAGTACTTCCGGATTGGATTGCAGTTTTTCATCATTCAGTATTCTCTTAATACCTGCTTCGGTTATTATATTTTTAACTATAAAATTGAGTCCCATAATATCTATTTTAGTCTGATCGATGGGACGCCTTTGTTTTACTGCTTCGAGATACTCTTTTATCATGGCAACACTACTCGGATTTTTCTGACCGTATTCAGCAAAAATAGGACTGGATAAAATCTCATCAAAAACCGTCTCTATAAATTGAGTACCTGTCTGATCGGACACAGTTGTAGAAACTTTACCGGCAAACAATTCATTTTCCGACGGTAAACCTACCAAATCATTAAGTTCTTTCCGTTGATTAAACTTTTTCCAGAACTCATCCGTATCGGATATTCCCGATTTTTCCAACAAATCATCCATATCCTTTTGTGAAGATATAGGATCAGGCAACAGATACAGATTAGAATCCGAATCAAATCTGGCGTTCAAGTTCAATAGAGGAATCATTGTTTCCATTAATTTTGTTTGGTATACGGACAATTTACCTAATTTGACTCCCTTTAGAGCAACCACCCCCCGAGCGATAAGATTTCTTTTTTCCAAATGCCCCAATCCGTTATCATCCAACCAATCATGTACAGTTTTTATCGAATCGGACTGTGCTTTATCCAACACAACTTTCATCACAGCCAACTGATCTTTAGAGAGATTATACGGATTATTGATACCTAACGAACGCAATAAAACCAGTTCTTTGTTACTGAAAGTAGAATCCTCTCCCAGCTCATTTTCTTTAACTTGCCTGCCTATTATAAAATCAAATATTTCCATAGTTTTTTGATTATATTTGTCAAAAATATCAGTAGAGGATATGGTTTTCGCATCTAGGTATTCGGTATTCATAAAAAAAGCTTTTATATTATTAATAATTTTAGGGTCTAGATTTGATCCTATATGTTGCAAAACCTGATCCAGATCGCCTCTTGTCTGTTCTAGTAAAGAAATTATAACCGGGGCAATTTGCTCGCCCGCAGGACCTAGAGCATTTTTAAAATTATTTAAAACCCTATTTTTCAGATCTTCAATATCCTCAGGTTTTGAGCCTTGAGATAATTTTCTAAGATAAAGAAAGTTATCCCTCAAGATGAGTAAATCCTCATAATCCTTAACAAAAGATTCATTCATTTCAGAATCCACTATTTCGCTCCAAAAACCAGTCCACTTATCCAGATCGGTTTTTGATTTAAGTAAATCGGTATACTTGAATTCACCTGCTAAATCTGCCTCAATCTTTTCTGAAAGTTCCAGATCAACAACGGCATTTTTAAAAATATCCTGAAAAACGTCTGCGCCGACAGCCTCTGCCTTGCTCAACTTTTTCAGATATTTTATTTCTTTAACGATTGATGCCAACCTGTTTTCCTGCCTGACAGATAGATCACCTTTATCTAATTGCAAGGTATCTTTCTCCGCATCAAGAGCTTCTAGAATGGTTCCGATTTTTTCTCTATACTCATTAATCTTATCCCGTTTTAACAGATCGAACAAAGCAAATATCTCCGGCGATATAAAAGAAACTCCTTTGATCTGTTTATATATTTTTGACGTAAAAACCTCTTGTTTTTCGATAGTCTCAATCAGACTTTCATACTTTTTGCTAATCTGATCTATTTCTTTAATTTCTTCTTCTGATTTTTCATCGTCTTTCATCTTGGCGAAATTTTCCATCAAAGCTTTTATTTTTTCAACCATGACAGTTTGTAGATCATCTTTAAAAACCTGCTTTAATAGATCCTTTTTCTCTTCCGTCAATTCATTTATTTTTAATTTAGCTAGTAAAAAATCATCTAAGAAATTGCGCATTTCCTTTTCATTCGCACCCTTCAATCCCGCAATTTTAACTGCGTCGTCTCTACTAATCCCCAACGACTCGGCGATAAAATCTACCAAATCTTCTCCCTCAAAACGTTTAAACCATTTTCTTAATTTTTGAGTATAAGATTTCTTCATATTATCCATAGCGTTCTCATATCCATCAACAAACAAGTTGTTAAAATAATCTGTCTGTAAAACCGACAAACCTGTAACAACAAGAGTATCTCCTTTTTGAACAACTGACGCATTAGGCGCAAAAACAGAGACAAACCGTTTTAGTTTTCTAAGTTTATCTTTCGATACCTCATCGTTAAGAAACCCTGACGGATCGATTTTGTCAAAATCTATATTATCTCTCAAAATTATCACAGCCGGAACCTGATCGATCAAATTGTTTTCTGAATCAACCCAATCATCCGATCTATCTGTGAGCAATTCTGCTATAGATGTCAATGGAGATTCTTTAGATAAAACACGCATATCAATGAGTGCGCCTACTATTTTGTCTTGTAAAGCCAACAGCTGTTCTTGTTTTTTCACTTCTTGCGGATTATTCAAAGATTGAGTAGTAGCGTCTCCCAAAAATTTGCTAAGTTTTAGAATTGTATTCATCAGTTTTGGCATAAATATATCGGATAACTCTCCCGATAATCCTCTCCAAAGCAGTAATTCAGTAAAAATAGCCTCAATATCGGCAGGATCGGTCGACAATTTATCAGAATCGATCAGATTTTGCAAACCTTCCAAGGTTTTTATCGCTTTAATTTCTGTCTCTTTATTTTTAGGTCTACTGCTCTTTATAAAATCGATACGATCATCTTTACTTAGGAATAACTCAACTAATTTAGTTTGAATAATTTCTTCCCTATCGGGGAAAAGTTCAATAATCTTATTATACAACTTCTCCGCCGCGGCAATATCCTTTTGATCAACCAATGTTTCCGCCTTAAGCATCAGGGTATCCGGGTAAAACCGATTTTTCTTATCTATTTTACTAAAAGCGTCATTCAATAAACCCATGGCATTAGCGCTCTATACTGCAATCATTATTGATACAAG
>CAZFUR010000297.1:0-3215 GCA_964522245.1 uncultured bacterium
GAAAACCGATCTTATAGATCGATGGATAGATAGTTGGAATATTAAAGTATACCTTCTTGATAAAAGTATTCAACGCCATGCCATAGCTCAAGAAGGTGTTTTCGATATAACGCACGGTAAACCTTTTCTTAACGAGGCGTTATTGAAAGAGATGTCAAAAACGTTCGACAAAGATTTTGTTGTCGTGAAAGATATCTTTAGAAAATGGATTCGACCTGTCGTGACAGATTTTACCGCCGAGTCGTTCACTCTTAAAGATTTTCCGTCCGAAGTAACGTTTGCGATGAATCTTTTACCTTATCTAGATGAATCTAGTCAGGTTACTTTGAATACCGAGATACGTCGTTCGTTCAATCCGCGATACAAATCGTTTTTCGCGTACAACATAATTTTTTCTAGACCGCCCATTGTATTGAATCCCGATTCAGATAGTCAGCGTTATGTTTTATCGCCAACGATACTTCCTGATTGCACGGAGCTGTTCTTAGCTTTGTTGGAGAAACGGTTTGAGTCGCGAGAAGAAGTTATTGCGTTTTTCGGTATCTCACAAGAAGATTTTGATCGGATAATGGATAAATCGGATTTTTCAAACACCGATCTTTTCGCTCCAATGTTAGAGAAAATGATAGACGGTTTTTTTAATGATAGGACAAACCTTATAAATTCTGAATTGGCGGCTAACAGATTGATCGAGACAAAGTTTGCCGGTCTCGCATGGTCTGTTATGCGTAGCTTGTACGAGTTTGGGGCGTTTGCGGGGTTGACAAAACAGTTGTTATTTGCCCAGAAAGAGCCGTTTATTAAAGCGTATGAGAAGAAACTGATATCTTCCGGTGTTGAGAATAGTCGATATCTTATCGACAATTTTAAGGCGAATTTGGAGAAGTTTGTCGATGGCGTCGAGACAGTTGGAGGAGATCATCTTTTTATGCCTGTTCTTTCTGAATACGCTGAACTTTACAGGCATAAGTTTCTAAGGCAACAGGCTTTTTTGCGCGGTGAACAGAAAGTTGTTGAAGAGATTATTTCCAAAAATATCAAAGACGGTATGGTCAAAGATTTATGGGATCTGGAATACGTTTTTGATCTGATGAAAGATATCGATGTCGATTCGTTTATACCTGAGACGGAGTTCTCTGAAGCGTTGTTGAGCGAATACAAAACCGAACAGGAAGAAGCTATCATAAAAAAAGACCTGGCACAGTTATACCTTGCCAAATTCAGGGGTCTGGCTAGAAAATATTCTGTTTATTTGAGCGGAAAATATGGCGGGGCAGACCTGAAATTCCTCACAAAACAGATTTTATCCACTTATCCAAAATACGGCAAAAATGATCTAGCGGGTATGAGTCGATGGGTAATTAATTTATGCGGTGAGTATTCGTCTTTGATGAATACGCTTTATCAAGGAAACAGAGCTGTCGGCACAACATGGTTTTTCCGAACGGAAAATCTTTGGCGTCCGTATCTTGAGAAATATTTGGACGATCTGATTACCAGAAAAAACCTGAACGGTAACCTGAGTTTATCGGTAAGAAGTTTGGGCGCATCTACTTGTAGAGAGGCTTATTCCATAGCGGCAGTTGTGGAGGAACGGCTTGCCGTTTTTGCCGAGAAAAATCTGTTTGAAATAGTAAAAGATGAGGGTTTGAGAAATAAACTGATAGATGAATGGATAGATAGCTGGGATATAAAAATATACGCTTTTGACAATATTCCTCAACGGTTAATTACCGGTGTGGAGGCGGTTTACCTATATTCGTATGAGCGTTCTAACATATCGGATAAATCTTTCTCAAGTAGCCATGAGGCTATGCTGGAAGACCCTGATTTCAAAACTGATACATCCAGAATCATGATCAAAAATAGGTTGAGGCGATGGCTTGAACCTGTATTCTGTGACCTGTCTAAAGATCTTCCGATGTTGAAAGATTATCCTGCGGAAATAACATTTGCGCTGAACTTGGCTCCGTATCTAAAAAATTTCACGGATATGAAACAAACCGTTATCGGATTGTTGCCGAAAAATGAGAAATCGTTTTTTGCCTACAACACTACTTTTAACGGAGAAGTTGCCGATTTTGGTTATTTCCCCGGACAGCCTGTGGTCATTGCATCGACCGTTGTGCCTACGGTTGAAGAGATAGTTCTGACGATCTTGTCTACGAGAATCGTTTTTGATGATGAGATTTGTGACTATTTTGGGTTTTCCGAAAAAGAGTTATCGGCTAAATTACAGATTGACCTACCGGATTTGATCAGTCGTCTTCAGGCGACTAAGTATGCTTTGGCAAGAGAGATCGATAAATTTCTAGATAATGTTACCGCGGATATGGATTCCTTTGATAAGCAATCGGATACGGTGGCAACAAGATTCTCAAAATTGATAGTGTCTGTGTCGGGATTTTTATCGGATTATGGGTTATCGCATGAGTATGTAGAAGACTATCTGTCCAATATTATCGATGAGGCGGTGAAAACATATTATTCCAGAATCTACAAAGCGGGTGTTTCTAATAAATACACTCTGGTCAAGAATTTTCGCAAACGTATGATAAATTATCTTGGATCCGTAACCATCGCTGATGGCGGACACGTCTTTTTGCCTGATAGGTTTGAAGGACATAACATCTATAAACATTTTTATGTCGATAGGGATATATCCCCCAATGCTCAACTTGTTTATCCGATTGTAGAGGAGTATGTTTCGCAATCGACTATGGATCGGATAGTTCAAGACAACACGGATGTCAGGTTCGCTCTGAAAATAGTTCGTAGCGTCGATTCTCTCACATTGCCGTTTGATACAGAACAGTTAGGGCAGTATGCTTCTTCTCAGAAACCGGGTATTCATACAGCCGAGGCGAGTCTTGGGTTTTTAAGGATGTTGGTGTCTCGATTTGAGGATTTGTTGATAGAGTTTGGCGGTAAAGCTGATGTAGAAACTTTGTATCGTTACTTGAAACCGTATACAGACGGTGGATATAAAGCCGTCGAGTCTGTCTCATCGGAGGTTAGGTATGCTTTGCATGAGATGTTCAGGGCAATTAAATTTTCCAACTATAAGACCACAGGCACAACTTATTTCTTCAGACAGGTGGAAGACTGGATAGATATAACAGATTTTTTTGATGACGTAATAGAACAAAAAGTTATTAACAAAGATTATACCTTCACTATAAGAAGTGTCGGTTCGTCAACGGGGAAAGAGGCTT
>CAZFUR010000298.1:0-3192 GCA_964522245.1 uncultured bacterium
CCTCAGGTGCGATCGTGGCGAATTTCAGCACATATTTGTCTTTCGCATACCCCTTGACGGTAGTAAACACAACCAAAACGATCAGTAAAAACATTTTAATCTGATTCATCAAAAAAGAGCTCCTTATACATTTTTTTTAAAGACTCGGCTTTCTCTTTTGCGATAGAATTGACCAATTTCACAGAAGGAACCTCATCCATATCAAAAGATTCTATTTCCTCAAAAATGGAATCAAACAAATCTTTATTTTGAGATTTCACACAATAAGTTTTCATAAAAAAGTAATGACCCAAAAGATATTTTCTGTCCGTCAACCGAAAACTTTTATCGAAATGTTTTTTTGATTCGCTCAAGTTTCCGCCCAACATATACGGCAAGCTCGCCAAGACAGATCCCATAAAGATATGCGCACCTCCATGATAATAGCCTTCGTCAAGCTCTATCACTTTTTTCATAATCCACTGAACCTTAGGTAAATCCGCCATAGCATCCGTTTTATCCAGATTGATAGATATCCAGCTACCCCACGATTGACCGAGCCAAAACAGATAAGGCAGATTCTTTCTATTGATAGAATTTATCCAACTCTCCAATTTTTCAAGATCAAACAGAAACTCCCGCCGAAACCCTGTTTTCAAAACAGCCGCATCCAAAGCGTATTTTCTAGCTCTCAGATAAAGCGATGAGGCTCTATCCTCATCAGAATCCTCAACGAACCCCAAAGAGTACCCGCATAACGCCTCAGCCAACCATAGCTTTATATCTGTATCTTTCGGAAACGAAAGGGCCAACCCCTCAAGCAACTTAATATTCGACGGGATTGTATCCCCCGCCAAAATAAGGTCCGACTCCATATTCATTGCCGCCAACTGGTCTCTAAAAACAGGTTTAGCCGATTGCACCGCAACATTCGCACACCCCGCCGAGAAAACGGACAACAAACACAACACCACCAAAAAAAATTTCATATTTATAACTTTTCTTTATTTTGTTAAATTCACGACTTATTATATAATGCATTATAAGCAAACGGTTACATTTTTTCAATGAATTAGTTAGAGGAGATATTCTATGTCGGAAAATCAAGTTGGGATAGGGTCACGGGTACGTCATCCACAGTTTGGAGACGGAATAATAACGGGCGTTAAAGTATCAACTTACTCGATAAATTTCATAGAAAAAGGACGGTTGGAGATATCTAAAGCCTACGACGCGTTAGAGATTATAGAAGCCGTATCCCCGGATGAAGAAATGGTTCATATAGAAGAAGTGGAGAAATCGCTCACAAAAATATTACGTAAATGGTACGGAGTAGACGAAGTTGTGGAATTAGGCGATAAATGGATTGACGGGAAAATGATTCTTCAGCCTGCCGATGAAAATCTAAAAAACAAAGAAATCCCCATCGACACTTTTTTTCACAAAATAGTCATGGTTCGTGACAGGTTAAGGGTTTTGGAGCAAAACATCAACAGCCACAAAAAACTTTCTAGCGAAGATAAAGTACATCTGCAACAATACATCACACGCATATACGGAAGCCTCACAACGTTTAATGTTCTGTTTAAAAACAATGAAGACAACTTTGTAGGAGAAAAATCGTAAAGAGTGAATAGAAAACCTTTATTTTTTCACGACAAAGTAAATACATTATGGCTACTGATATGGATTCCGTGGATACTTATTTTCTGTGTTTATTGCGTATCCATGCTAAAATATCCGTATGAGTGGGAACCGGGCGAAGGGGCGAGAATCCTTTATGCGCAAAGATTATTGGAGGCAAAACCGATATATTCTTCTAACCAAGATTTTCCGATGCTTGGCAACTGTTATCCCCCACTTTACTTTATACTGACGGCACTTATCATGAAAACAGGTATTGATCCTCTCATCTGCGGACGGCTTATTTCGATCGTATCGATTATACTGATCGTCATCGGAATATACAGTGTTGTAAAAAAACTGACAGGCTCAAAAGTATTGGGAATAATTTCCATATCATCCTTTCTGTTCCCGTCATCTATAACGAATTGGTATCCTTTGGCAAGAATGGATTCGTTATGCAGTATGCTGTTATTCGCCTCGACATATATTATTTTTAGGAACCCCGAATCTATCAGGTCGGCTTTTTTCGCAAGTCTCGCCTCTGTAGCGGCACTTTACACAAAACAGACAGCTATATTTATTGTAGCAGCTATGGTCTTATTTTATCTATCGGAGAAAAAATGGAAACAGTTTTTAGTCTACGGCTCAACAATTTTTTTATTAAGTCTACTCCTTTTTCTTTTGGCCCAAGATTGGACAAACGGTTGGTTTTTCAAGAATCTTTTTTCGGAAAATACAGACAGAATATTCATCTATAAACGGTACAGGTTATTTTTCGGATGGGTATTCAGGTCTGCTCCCACAATCTGTATAATAGCGACGCTCACTGTTGCCTGCGACCTATTTTCAAAAAAGTACAAGGTATGGATACTTTTTTTTCTGGGTGCTCTGGCAAATGCGCTTCTTATTGGAGCAAACGGCTCAGGGATGAACTATTTTATATCTTTATGGGCAGGAGTATCGATTTTTTTTGTTTTGGGTTTACAAAATATCGACAAGATTTTCCACACCGAATCCACAAAAAAAGCCCTGTCTTTGATGATACTGATATTAACATCGTTTTCACTGCTTGACGGTATAACTTTTTTCTACAGAAACACATTATTAGATTACATACCTAAAAAATCAGATCTATTCGCAATGAGACATCTTGACAACCAGATAAAAAACTCCAAAGGCAATATTTTTGTAGATCGGTTCCCGTACATATCGATCAAACACAATAAAAACCGTTTTTATGTGGAACCGGCTCTAATCCAAGAGCTGTATCATGCAGGCAGATGGAAACCCGATAAACTATTAGATAAAATCAACGGTAGAGAATTCTCTATGATTTTTCTTTTATCGGAATCCCTTCTACCAAGATGTATAAAAGAAGCGGTAGAGAAAAATTATTTTTTGAGCGAACAGATATACATCGGGACATTTGAGATAAACAGAAACCGCGCAATATTGGTTTACAGGAACAATTAATTTTGTAAAAGTTCTAAAAGAGACGGGATCGCCTCTGAAATATCAGAACATATACCGTAATCGCTAAAAGAGAATATCGGTGCAGACGGATCGTTGTTGACGGCTACTATCATA
>CAZFUR010000299.1:0-3180 GCA_964522245.1 uncultured bacterium
CCTAACGCATCATATAACCCCGGCGCCATTTTTTGCAGAATCATCTCCACCAACGGAACAAGAGTCGCAATAGTCAAAATAAAAGCTATAATATGAAGGTATTCCAGATTCAAAGGCACAAGAAAACAGTTGTAAATAACCCATGTTACGACAGACGTCATCGTCATAACAAAAATTACAGCCATTCCCATCCCAAGGGCAGACTCGCTATCTTTTGAAACTCCGATATACGGGCACAATCCCAAAAACCTGAACAACACAAAATTGTTCACCAAAACGACAGCTATAAATATCTTTGCCAATTCAGCCATACTAACTATTCCTTTTACTCCTTAGATCAGACACGTACTTGAAAAACCCCATCACCAAACCTATGGTTAAAAATGCCCCCGGCGCCAAAACAAATATTATCGCAGGTTTAAAATTTTGACTAAACACGGTTAACCCCATAATCTGTCCTGCCCCCAACAATTCTCTTATACTGCCCAACAATATCAGAGCCAACGTAAATCCCAATCCCATACCTAATCCGTCAACGAATGAATAAAACATGTTGTTTTTACTGGCAAACGCCTCAGCCCTGCCGAGAATAACACAGTTTACGACAATAAGAGGTATAAACAAACCAAGCTCTTTGGACAAAGCAGGAAAATATCCTTTGAGAACAAAATCTACCACCGTCACAAACGATGCGATCACCACAATAAATAGAGGTATTCTAATTTTCTGTATCTTGGTAAAAAAAGTTTCCCCAAACATTTTTAGTAACCCTACCAACGCCGCCACAGTCACATTTGACGCAAGAAGCACAACCGTAGTAGATAGCCCCATCCCGATAGCATTTTTGACAGAACTGGATGTAGCCAAAGCAGGACACAACCCCAAACATAACACAAATATCGGGTTCTCTTTGAAAATCCCTTTAATAAACTCTTTGTATACTCTACTCATAATGCTACCGCCCGTTTATCTTTCCTAAAAAGGTACCCACAACTTCTTTAACCCCGTCAACCACACATACCGTTGTGATGGTCGCTCCGGTAATGGCGTGTACCGCCGATTTATCAGAATCCGTTTTTGAGACATACAAATCTTTATAAAACTTGGATTTAAACATTTGTGTAAACCAAGGTTCTTTAGGTTTTTTCTTATCGCCCTCGCCTTCAAAAACATCTTCCATATAACCAAACAAAGTTTCATCGGATTTAATCTCCGTTATCCTCGCTCCTAAACCGGGAGTCTCGCCATGCTCCAATATTTTTAATCCCGATATTTTTCCCTTTAAATCTATCCCAACCATAAATTTTATCACCGATTGATACCCCTGCACACCCCCATACAACGCATAACCGATATTTTTCCCTTCTGCGTTTTTGGCCTCGTAATAATCTATACCGCCTATACTCTTCACATCGGAAAAAGATGCGGCACCGGGATATACAACAGGTAAAGAGCGCAATATATCTTCTCTATTTTGAGCTTCTATACGTTTTTTTGTCACAGAATAGGTCACAGACAAAGCAAACCCCGATATAACACAAACTACACACAACAAAAAACCAAGTTTGAGGTAATCTATTTTTCCATTCATCGGATTAAATCAACCTTTTTTTGTAAACCATATTTTCTATTTTTAATATGTCTATCTATCAAAGGCGTACAAGCATTCATCAACAATATCGAATAAGAAACCCCCTCCGGATACGTTCCAAACTTCCTGATAAGAAATGTTATAACACCACAACCTATCCCAAAAATAAGTTTTCCTTTTTTTGTTATGGGTGAACTGACCATATCGGTTGCCATAAAAAAAGCACCAAGGAAAACTCCGCCCGACAAAATATAAAATAACGGGTCACCCGACAAAACAGATCCTTGTCCGCCAAAAACCCATCCCAACAAAAATAACGATCCGATATAAGAAAAAGGGATATGCCACGTTATGATTTTTTTATAAAACATATACAACGCACCTATAAGAATCATCAATGCCGATGTCTCTCCGATACACCCACCTACATCACCAAAAAACAGATCCAGATACATCTGCGGTTTTGAGGAGAATCCGGCAACCAATACCGAAACACCATGTTCCTTAAAAAGAGCCAACGGCGTAGGTCCCGTCACCCCATGCAAAGTCCAAGTGGTCATATCCACAGGCCATGCAGAAAGCAAAAAAGCCCTACCGACAAGCGCAGGATTAAAAATATTGTACCCCAATCCGCCAAAAGCATGTTTGGCAATCGCTATCGCGACAAAAGATCCGACGGCAGTCAACCACCACGGAGCCGTAGGAGGCAGATTATACGCAAGCAATATTGCCGTCACAACCGCACTCCCGTCTTTTATTTTTGACGGGTCTCTTCCCCTTATCTTGAGTATAACCGCTTCAGTCACAACCGCAACCAACACACTCAACAAAACCGTCTTCAAAACCACCAACCCAAAATGATAAACACTATACCCCAAAGCAGGAACAAGCGCAAACACAACACCCCACATAATCCCGGAAACCTTCTGAGATGTCCTTAGATGAGGAGAATCTGAGGATTTATACAATTTCACCAAGATTATTTACCCTTCTTCTTTATTTGATATTCACCCATTCTTATCAACTGGACAAGCTCACGCTGAGACGGACAAACATAAGAACAACATCCACATTTTATACAATCCAACAAGTCAAGTTTCTCCGCCAATAGATAGTTGCCAAACTCCACCGCCTGACATATCGTAGCCGGAGAAATCCCCATCGGACACACATCCACACAACGACCACACCTTATGCAAGGTTGCATCTCTGAGGTATCCGCTTCCCTCCCTGACAAGAACAGCACTCCGGAAGTTCCTTTCTTCACGGGAAAATCTAACGTAAGCTGTACCTGCCCCATCATAGGACCACCATCAATGACCTTATCAGGCTGAGTCTTGAACCCGCCTATTTTAGGAACAATATCGCCAACCATAGTCCCCACTCTAACAGTCACATTTACCGATTCATGCAAACAGGTACCCACAAAAGTAACATTCCGCTCAAAAAACGGTTTACCGTTGACAACAGCATCATATACGGCAATAACCGTACTAGCATTAAAAACAACACATCCCACCGATGACGGCAACTGTCTGCTAGGAATCTCTTTGCCTGTAACGGCGCAAACAAGCTGTTTTTCAGACCCT
>CAZFUR010000300.1:0-3179 GCA_964522245.1 uncultured bacterium
ACATAGCTTGTTTCTCATTAATGACCAGATTACTGAAAACGTGACCGATCTGACCGTCATCAACATTTACTGCGTAAAGTTTTTCCGGAATATAAAAAATAGGTTTTACATTAGATCCTTTAAGCACAAAACTTACTGAAGACCGCAACAGGTCATCTAAAAACACCGTTTTCCTTATAGGAGCACCACCTTTTGAAAAAGTCAACAACTGAAGACTTAAGTTCTTCGCCTGAATAGACGCCTTTTGCGCATCGGATAACAACGGAACTAGATCGTTATCTTCGGGCAGTTCCAACAACGCCAGATGCAAGTTACCGATTATACAAGTCAAAAAATTGTTGAAATCATGCGCTATACCGCCTGCCAAAACACCTATCGATTCCAGTTTTCTGATATGAGTTAATTCCGCCTCAAGATGATCTTTATCTTTTTCTGCCTGTTTTAGTTTTGATAGATCCATAAACGTTTCTATAAGATAGCTACTGCCATCCATTTCTATCTGTTCAACACTTTTTAAAACAGGGAGAAGGGTACCGTCAGAACAAATCAACATTCGTTCCGCCTTTTCCGTTTCATGCCCTTTATCGACAACAGGGCAAACCTTATTTTTAATCGGACAGATCGTATCGAAACATATTTTACCGACAACTTCTTCTTTTTTACGACCTACCAAGTTTAAAGCAGTACTGTTTATCTCTGTTACAATTTTTTCTTCATTCACCAACATAATCCCTACCGGCGACGACTCTATTAGCGTTTTGAACCACCTGTTGCTAGTCTGTAACGCCTTAACGGTATTAGAGCGATGCACGATCACTCCTGTCAAACCCAGATAAGTATCTACCATATCTTTCATCTTTAGTTTTTGACCCGCAGGTAAGCGAACCATCCCGAAAACGACTAAATCGTCTTCGCATTTGGCGGATAAAATATAGGTTGGATTATTTATGAAGATATCTACTTGCGATAAAGTGGAATCGACAAACAAATCGTTCAGAGAAAACCCACAAACAGATTCTTGCACAGTAGAGCGATTGTAAAACTCCACAATCTCACTTGAGACGATCGTTTTGTCACACTCTCTTCTGTTGTTATACAGATAAAAATCCTGATCGTCCGTGGCTATTGCTTCAAGAGAGACGGTTTTTGTGTCTTTCGTATACGATGCCAACACAGCTAATTTAGCACCACAAAGTTCCTTCAAGTTACGACATGACACCGCAAACCGCTGTATATCCGTAGCGTTTGTCACCTGCAATACGGTATCGTACAGAATTCTGAACGCCTTATCTCTTTTTTCAAAAACAGTTAAAGCATTTTTTAGTTTAGGCGTTTTTTTGCCTCGCATACAACACACCTTACCTTTTTAGCAAACAATATCTTTCAGGAAAATATCGTATCGGTTCAACACTATTTTTCGGTTAAATATTTATTTTCTTTATGGTTATAAAGAGCTTAGAAGAATAATTTTTCCCTAAAAACGAAAACGCTCCACATAAGAAACGGAGATATCGAAAAACAAAAAAAGGCGGTCTACAATTAACCTGTAGACCGCCCTATACAGATCGTTTTATCGACCTTGAGTTTCCCGATCAGACCAAAAAGCTATGCTTTTCCCTGACAACCGAGGAAATGGATTTTTCTTTTCACAACCTGTTTGATCGCTTCTCTAGCAGGTCCTAAATACTGACGAGGATCAAATTTCTCAGGCGATTCAACAAAAATTTTCCTGATTGAACCGGTCAAAGCCAATCTTAAATCGGTATCAATATTTATTTTACAAACACCAAGTTTAGAAGCCTGAGTTAACATCTCTTCAGGCACGCCTTTAGCACCCGGTATTTTAGCACCGTAATCGTTACATATTTTCACAAGGTCATCAGGCACGCTTGACGCACCATGAAGAACCAAAGGGAACCCCTTCAACTTGTTGCTTATAACCTCTAATCTATCGAAATCCAGTTTCGGCGTACTTTTGAATTTGTACGCTCCATGACTTGTGCCGATAGCGATAGCCAACGAATCCACACCTGTTCTTTCAACAAACTCCACCGCTTGATCGGGATCGGTAAAGATGGCGTCTTTCTCTTCTACCGACACATCGTCTTCAACGCCCGCCAACCTGCCCAATTCAGCCTCTACCACAACACCTTTGCTGTGAGCGTAATCGACAACTTTTTTAGTCAACGCCACATTCTCCTCAAACGGATGTTTTGAGCCATCAATCATAACAGAAGTAAACCCGCCGTCTACGCAAGATTTGCATATCTCAAAATCGTCACCGTGGTCAAGATGCAAAGCCACAGGCAAATCTGTCGTTTCCAGAGCCGCTTGGACAAGATGAATCAGATACTCATGCCGTGCGTACTTGCGTGCACCCGACGACACCTGTAAGATTAAAGGCGCGTTCTCTTCGGTAGCGGCTTCGACGATACCTTGCACAATTTCCATATTGTTCACATTAAAAGCACCTATAGCGTACTTGCCGTCATACGCTTTTTGAAAAAGTTCTTTAGTTCCTACCAACGGCATAACATTATCCTCCCGATATTTTTAGAATTAAAGTGACGTTTGAAAGGTCAATTATAATATGGATAAACCTTGTTCGAGTCAACTATATTTTGTCTAAAAACTCCCTGCCTCGCCGAGACGACAAATCTAACCCCCCCGGTATAATCAAGATAGAATAGATAAGACGGTTTTTAGTAAAAAACCTGTATCCCCAAACAGATCCGTATCGGTCTGGTTTTAATAGTTCTGAAACGTTTCTTTAACCGAGCTTAATCCGAGGTCAGTTTGTAGTATATATATAATAGAGGCGGAAGAGATGTTCACTATTTCGCCCGCCATCAAACAAACCCACACCAACCCACCACCCTTACCCCAAGGAGGACAGATGAACCTTCATGCATTAGGAACAAGAGTACTGGTAAAAATGGAACCCAAAGAACAGGAACAAGGCGGAATATTTCTGCCTGACGCATACGTTCAGAGAAAAAATATCGGCAAAGTCGTCAGCATAGGCGAATACGTTGAACTTGTCGATATCGACGACGAGATACTGATTGCTCAAAGCAGGGGTATCGATAACGTAATCGACGACGAGGAGTACACCATCATAGAAGAGATAGATATCCTCGGTCGACTCGATAACGACGACGAAAAAACCTTGCGCGAAG
>CAZFUR010000301.1:0-3172 GCA_964522245.1 uncultured bacterium
GTGCGGGTTGTATGTTCGAAAAATAATGGGATATGACGGAGTCGTATGCTGCCGTCATCTTGAATACATCATACGCTAAGTTTACGAGTGTATCGTCTGAAAGCTTGCAGTCGCTTTTTTTCATCTCCTCGATTATGGAGTCATACTTTTTTGGGTCACATACGCATGCGACATACCTGTAATTCTTTGCTGCGGAGCGTAGCATCGTAGGTCCGCCGATATCGATATTTTCTATAATATCCTCTTTTTTCATACCTTGTTTCAGTAATGTTTGGTAGAAAGGATATAAATTAACCACAACCATATCTATAAGAGGAATATTGTGTTTTTTCAAATCTTGGTTGTGAGTTTCGTTATCTCTTATCGACAAAAGTCCCGCATGTATTTTCGGATGGAGTGTCTTGACCCTTCCGTCTAACATTTCCGGGAAACCGGTATAATCCGAAACCGGTGTGATCGGTATTCCCGCATCTTTGAGTGTTTTTGCCGTGCCTCCCGTAGACAATATTTCCACATCCATTTTATGCAGTTGCTCTGCAAAAGCCGCAATCCCCGTTTTATCGGAAACACTGATGAGTGCTCTGGTAATTCTTTTCATTAAAATATAGCTCCTTAATCTTATTATTTTTGTTAGTCAAACTAAGACAATCAGAACAAAATATAGAAGACAACAGGATATCACAGAATATTTGATTAGAAAAAGATTTTTTTAAGGTTTTTAACAGATAAAGTTTACGATTGTTAGAAAAATATCAACTGTTAATATGATAAAGGGCTGTACGTAATTTTATACAATTCTTTTTTGAGGAAAAGCGAAAAATGAGACTAGGCAAGGTGGTTTCTCACAGTGGGAAAAAGAGTCCTGTCGGGACAGTTATTTATTGACACTACGGGCATGAAAATGATACGCTGTCCCTTTTTAATGTTTCGGCGAATATGGAGATTACGAGGTTGAATAAAAAAAAAATAACCGTTGTAAAAGCGAGGCTTGAGCACGCTTCGGCTATAAAAGAGTTATTGGATTACTATGCCGATAAACAGATAGTTTTGCCACGCTCTATAGTGGATATATATGAGAAGATACGTATCTTTTGGGTTGCTATGGATTGCGATAAACTTGTGGGATGTGTGGGGTTGCAGTTTTATTGGAATGATTCTGCGGAGGTTAAATCGCTTGCCGTCGACGAGACTTATCAAGGCTATAACATAGGTCGTATGTTGGTGAATGAATGTTTAGAGGACGCTAGACGGTATGGAGCGAAAAGGGTTTTTGCTCTCACTTACGTGACTGATTTTTTCAAAAAGTTTGGATTTGAGTCCATAAAGAAAGAATCCCTCCCACAAAAGATTTGGACGGAATGTATAAACTGTAGACATTTTCCGAACTGTGACGAGGATGCGGTTGAGTTGATTTTATAGGTGTTTTTTTATAAGGAGGTTTTGTAGCATGGGTATGACTATTACGGAAAAAATTTTGGCGGATCATGCGGGTAAAGACAAAGTTGTCCCCGGTGAGTTGATCAGCGCGAAAGTAGATATAGCTTTGGGTAACGATATCACGGCTCCCATAGCCATAAAAGAGTTTGAGAAGTTAGGGATAGACAAGGTATTCGATAAAGATCGAATAGCGTTGGTTCCCGATCATTTTTGTCCGAATAAAGATATTCAGTCCGCAGAGCAGATAAAGATGGTGAGGTTATTTGCCAGAAAGTATGGGATATCCCATTTTTATGAAGTCGGAGAGATGGGGGTTGAGCATTCTCTGTTGCCTGAGAAAGGTGTTGTTACCTCCGGTGACCTTGTGATAGGGGCTGATAGTCACACATGCACATATGGTGCGCTGGGTGCTTTTTCTACGGGTGTCGGCAGTACCGATCTTGCCGCGGCAATGGCAACAGGTGAAGTATGGCTTAAGGTACCTGAGTCTATTAAATTCATATACGATGGTGATTTGCAACCGTGGGTCAGTGGTAAAGATTTGATCCTGTACACGATAGGTGATATAGGTGTTGACGGGGCATTGTATAAATCTATGGAGATGTGTGGGTCGGTAGTGGAGTCTTTGCCTATCAGCGGTCGTCTTACGATGGCGAATCTGGCGATAGAAGCCGGCGGTAAAAACGGTATCATTATTCCCGATGAATCTACAAAAGAATTTGTTGAGCCGAGGGCGGAGCGTAAACCCCGTTATTTCTCGAGTGATGCTGATGCTGTTTATTCCAAAATAGTAAAGTATGATGTTTCGAAAATTGAGCCTCAAGTGGCGTTCCCTCATCTACCGTCTAACACAAGAGGGATAAGCGATGTCGGCGATATAAGGATTGATCAAGTCATAATCGGCTCTTGTACCAACGGTTTGCTTGATGATCTGAGAGTGGCGGCGACTGTGCTAAAAGGCAAGAAGGTGGATAAATCTGTCAGGACGATTGTTATACCGGCAACACCGAAAGTGTATATGGATGCGTTAAAAGAAGGCTTGTTGGAGATATTCATGGAGTGCGGAGCCACGGTATCGACTCCTACCTGTGGTCCTTGTCTAGGGGGGCACATGGGGATACTTGCCGAGGGAGAACGTGCTGTTTCGACAACGAACCGTAATTTTGTCGGAAGGATGGGGCATCCGAAAAGCGAGGTTTATTTGTCCAGTCCGGCCGTGGCGGCGGCATCGGCTGTAGCGGGCAAAATCGCAGGACCCGATCAACTATAGAGAAAACATTTTTGAGGAGATAAAGAGATTATGAAAGTTCAAGGACAGGCTTGGAAATTTGGTGACGATATAGATACCGATGTTATCATACCCGCTAGATACCTGAATACGTCGGATCCTGCGCAGTTGGCTAAGCACTGTATGGAGGATGCGGGGACGGGGTTTGCGTCTAAGGTTCGGAAAAACGATATTATTGTGGGTGGTAAAAATTTTGGTTGCGGTTCAAGCAGGGAACATGCACCTATTTGTATAAAAGAGGTTGGTGTATCGTGTGTGATAGCATCTTCGTTTGCGAGGATATTTTTCAGAAATTCATTCAATACGGGGCTTCCTATTTTTGAGTCGAAGGAGGCTTCTGAAAAAATACAAGAGGGGGACAAGGTGTCTGTGGATTACCTATCGGGTGTTATCACTAATGTTACTTGTGGTGAGACTTATCAGGCTCAGCCGATTCCGCCTTTCATG
>CAZFUR010000302.1:0-3148 GCA_964522245.1 uncultured bacterium
GTCACCGGTATAGATGAAATTTTGCAGAGTATCAAAAATGTAACGGTTGATGATATAGTCAGGGTGAGTGAGGATTTATTTAAGGACAGTAATTTGAATTTGGCGGTTATAGGCCCTATAAAAGATGTTGAGGCTACAGAACAAATTTTACATTTTAAATAGGAATACAAAACAATGAAAATATCACCTTCAATTTTATCAGGAGATTTCGCTTATTTTGGTGATGCGGTCAAAAGTGCCCAAAAAGGCGGTGCCGATTTTGTGCATATCGATGTAATGGACGGTCATTTTGTTCCCAATATAACCATAGGTCCTCAAACTGTTGCGGCGATAAAAAAATATACCGCTTTACCATTGGATGTTCATCTGATGATTACCCAGCCGGATAGGTATGTTGAGAATTTTGTAAAAGCCGGTGCGGACATTCTAACTGTTCATATGGAGGCTTCTGTACATATACACAGGTCTATTCAGTTGATAAATAGTTTTGGAATAAAAAGTGGAATATCGATAAATCCGTCTACTCCGGTTGAGGCGTTGGAATATTTGTTGCCGGATGTTGATTTGGTTTTGTTGATGACGGTAAATCCGGGCTTTGGGGGGCAGTCTTTTATTCCTCAGATGTTCGAGAAAATAAAAAAAATGCGTGCTATTATAGATTCGTCAGGAAATGATATTTTGTTAGAGGTGGATGGCGGGGTAAATATGAAAAATATACACAAGCTATCGGTTTTGGGAGTCGATATATCTGTTGCCGGTGCGGCTGTGTACGGTTCAAACGATGTGGAACAGGCTATAAAAGAGTTGAAAAATAAATCTATAAAATAGTTTTGATTATTGTGTTCTTAATCTTTCCTGAAAAAATAAAAGATAAAATTTTATAAAATGAGATAAAAGATAATCCGTGTTCTTCCGATATAGAAGTGTACGTGGTTTATTTAAATACGGAGTAGAGGGTGAAAAAAGTAAAAATATTTTGTAATATTTTCCTATCCCTAAACGTTTTAGGATGTGACTTTGTTTATAGAAATTTAAGTTTTTTAGTGTAAAATGATAAATTTAGTTTATCTAGATTGATAAAATGCTTTATATGGTGTATAATGAAGTGAGGGTGGATGTTAAAGGGTGGCGTTTGTAATTAACTTAACACCAAACTGTTGTGCTTTTATGAAGAATAAAGATCAGGTTACCGGTGTGTCTACAGTTCATTAAATGTGGGTGTGCTGTGTTTATTTGTATTTTAATATTTAAGGATAAAATGAAAAACATTAAAATTATACCTAAGGGGGCCGAGCATGTTGTTTGAGAAAAAGTCGATTCAATGGAGACCTTACAAATGGTTTAGATCAGGTAGTGAGAATTACCTGTATAAACTGTTCGTATTGTTTTTAATGGAAACGTTAATTTTTGGTCAGCTGAATATTGGTTACGCTCAATCTGCCCAGGAAGAATCAGCTAATTTGCCGGAGAATGTAGAGACTATTCCTGCGGTGGATCAGTATATGGATAACTCAGCTCCCGCAGAGACACCATATATGCCGTCGTCTGCTTCACCGCCGCCGATTGGTCCTGAGAATCCATTTTTCGACAACGACGGCAGTGTTCCGGGAAGCGGGGAAGAAGAGGCAGGTCAAGGATATAATGAGGAGTATGGTCTACAAGAGGTTATAGGGATTGATGATTCTCTGAACATAGCGTTGTCCGATAGAAGTAATCTGCCTCTATATAGGGTGAAATTTACTCTGGAAAATGAGGGGACTTTTTTTAATACCGGTTTTGAATCTTATAAAAATACTACCAAGGATAACGGGGGATACATTTATGAGGAGAGTATCATCTCGTTGATGACTATAGACGGTAAACTTAAGTTAGTTTACAACTATTACAAAGACGATGACGGCGTAGAAACCGAGACGTCTCAGATAATCAATGTGATAGAGCAGGGTGAATATGATAACGGAACTGTTTTTGGGTCTCAGTATATTGCTGATTTTAAGATAGGTCTAGACAACATAAAGGTTTACTTCTACAAAAACGGTGAAACCAGACCTGGTGAGGCTACTTATAGTGTCGATTATCCTCTTGATCCGGGTTTTTATGCGGTTACACAACGTAATGAGCCGGGCAATATTAGTTTGGAGATTTTTAAACAAGTGCAAACTAATCTGCAAGCCGTGGATTTAAATAATGATGGGATAGTAGATGCTTACTACGATAGTACCACAGGTTTGTGGGGTATTGATGTTGATGGTGACGGTATCCCTGATGGTCAAGGCACGGATACCGATAACGATGGTGTTCCTGATCAATTTAGGTTTGATAGTGATGGTGACGGTATTGCTGACGGTGAAGCGACCGATTTTGAGATAACGAACGGTGATTTTGTTGTCAATGTTCCTAAGAAGGATAGGACTGTCATAGATAACGATGGTAACTTGGTGATTTATGATAACGAGGGTCATATCTTATCGATAACTACTCCTGGTGGTACTTCGTCTGCGGTTATAAACTATCCGGACGGTTCTCGTAAGGTGACGGCTGTGGATGTTGACGGTAATGTGACTATTCAGGTTTTTGATCCTAATGACAGGCTTATGACGCAGACGATAAAACTCAAAATAGACGGTGTTCTTCAAGAACCGGGTGCTATGACAGGTTACGAGTATGAAAACGATACTGATCCCGCCAATCCGGGTGGTGAAATTCGCACAACATATAATGATTATGATGGGGACGGGGTAAAAGATCCGGAAGATGATTACGTGAGTGTGGCTGTTTTTAATAGTGATCAACACCTTTTATCTATGACTGATTTTGACGCACCCCGCGAAGGCGATCTAACGATACGAAAATTTAGTTCGCAGGGGTATTTGGAGTCCATGACTATAGATGAATCAGAAGCTAGAGGGGATGGTTTTACTATTCAGAGATATTCTTCTAACGGGAGTTTACATACACAAACCACGCATAACGGTTTAACCGATGATGAGGTTATATCTTTGTACGACACGACAGGTTTGATAGAGACCCAAACCGCAATAGATAACGATACTTCAGAGCAGACGATAAGTTATTTTTCATACAAAACTGATCCTGCTAGTTCCGGTAGATTGATAAGGACAGAACGAGTAAATAATAAACATTCGGG
>CAZFUR010000303.1:0-3110 GCA_964522245.1 uncultured bacterium
TGGGTTCATGGGTAGAAACGATTGGCCTGACCTACTTGAGGCGGCAAGCAAACTTTCAGAAGCTAAAATTTTTATAGACGATACCCCCGGTATATCTGTAATGGAATTAAGGGCAAAAGCCAGAAGGCTAAAATCGTCTGATGACATACAGTTAATCATAATCGATTATTTGCAGTTGATGCAGGCGGCGTCAAAACGTTATGATAATCGTCAGCAGGAGATATCCGATATATCCAGATCGCTAAAATCGTTGGCAAGGGAGTTGGAGGTTCCTGTTATAGTTTTGTCGCAGTTGAACAGATCTGTGGAGTCTCGTCAAGACCACAGACCGATGTTGTCCGATCTGCGTGAGTCGGGGGCGATAGAACAGGATGCCGATGTTGTTATCTTGATGGTTCGACCCGACTATTACAACAGAGATGATAGACCGGGCGAGACGGATGTGATGATAGCAAAACAGCGTAACGGACCTGTCGGCGACCTTACTTTGAGGTTTTTTAGCGAGTTTGCGCGGTTTGAGAATTTTGTAGGCAGAGAGGATTCTTAAGAATAGTTGGTTAATCTTTCAAAAATAAGGAGATTCGTGGTTTGTACAGACTAAAGCATTATCCAAATTTTGTGAATATGTTCTTTGTTACAATGATGGTGGTCTCTGTTTTCTTTATTGTTGTCGGTGATTCTTATTCTCAATCGGACAAACAGGTGATATCGAAAATCAAAATTGAGGGGTTACGCAGTTTAACAAAAGAGTTTGTTTTCAGTAAAATCCGTAGCAGAGAAGGCAACTATTTTTATGCCAGTGCCGTGAAACAAGATATAAAAGCCTTGTATGCGACAGGTCATTTCGCAATGATAAATTTTGAGACAAAAAATACCCCCAAAGGTGTTGAGTTGTCGATAAAAATAGAGGAGAAACCTGTTCTCACAAAAGTATCTTTTTTCGGTAACAATAAGATTAAAGAAAAAGTTTTGCGTAAAAAAATAAAATCATCCGTCGGATCACCGGCTGACGAAGGCAAAATAAAAAGCGATATTCTTGAGCTGAAAGGTTTTTATATATCTAAAGGATACCCAAAAACAGAGATAGATTACAAACTGGATATCGACTCAAAAAAGAATGAAGCATCGCTAAGGTTTATTATTGATGAAGGTAGACGGCAAAAGGTCAAGAAAATTATCTTCAAAGGTGCCAAGAGTTTCAAGCCTAGGCGTTTAGCAAAACTCATGAAAACTAAAAAAGAGTCTATATGGCCACTTAATGTATTGCTCAAGACAGGTGTTCTAGACGAGGAAGTTTTTGCGGAGGATTTAGACAGGTTAATCAGTTTTTACAATTATAAAGGTTTTCTTGATGCTAAGTTGGTTGACGTCAAAAGGGTACCTGTTAAGAAAAATAATATCAATATTGAAATCGTCATAGAAGAAGGTCCCACTTATAATGTGGGTGATCTTTCTATAGACGGTAATGCTGTTTTCCCTACCACATCGATAAAATCGTTCATGGTTTCTATGCCCGGTTCTCTTTATTCTCCTGAGAAGTTGAATAAAGATATCAAAGCGATTGAGGATTTTTATTACGGGCACGGTTATATTGAGGTGAGAGTAGATAGGAAGGTTACTTTTAATTCCGCAACTCAGAAAATGGATCTTGCTTTCTCCATTTCGGAGGGCGGGATATTTTCTATCAACAAAGTATATGTGCACGGTAACTATAAGACAAAAGATAAGGTTATACGTCGTGAGTTGACCGTTTTCCCGGGCGAGGTTTTTGACGGAAGGAAACTGAAAACCAGTCAGAAACGTTTGGAAAATATGGGGTATTTTGAGAAGGTCAAGTTTTCTGTGGAGGACTCTGATAAGAAAGACAGCAAAGACCTTGTTTTTGATCTGGAAGAGAAGAAGACAGGCGCTTTTAGTTTTGGTGCGGGTTTTAGTTCAATAGACTCTTTTGTAGGGTTTGCCGAAGTCAGTCAATCCAATTTTGATCTGTTTAATTTCAAGAATTTTCAGGGAGGCGGTCAGAAATTTCGCATAAGGTTTGAGGGAGGAAACAAAAGACAGAACTTTTCTATCAATTTCGTTGAACCGTATTTTCTCGGAAGAAAATTGTTGTTTGGTTTTGAGGGGTTTGTAGATAGAAGCGATTATCTTAGCGGTGATTATGATGAAGATAGAGTAGGAGTTACGTTTAGGCTAGGTAAGGCGTTGGGTGAGTATCTGCGTGGCGACACCTTCCTAACTATTGAGAATATCGATGTCGATACCGATCCTGAAGCGTCACAGGAAATATTAGACGAAGACGGGTCTTATGATATGGTTTCCGTTTCTTTTAAATTGACCCATGATACTCGTGACAGGATTGTTTTTCCCACTCGTGGATCGAAAACAACAGGTATCTGTAAAATCGCCGGCGGGTCTGAAAATTATACGAGGGTCGATTTTAAAAGGTCTTTTTATGTAGCTCCGTTCTCAAATTTTCCGAAACATATAGTTCATATGGTCAATGGTGCGGGTGTTGTCAGTGGTTTTGGTGGTAAAAGGGTACCTATTTTTGATAGGATGTTTCTTGGGGGAGCAAACACTATTCGAGGTTTCGAGTTTAGAGCGGTAGGTCCGCAAGACATAAATGATGAACCTTTGGGAGGAAAACTTAAACTTTGGGGGTCTGTGGAGTATCTATTCCCTATAATAGATAGGGTGTACGGGGCTTCTTTTGTAGACTATGGTAACGTGTATAAAAAAATGGGGGACTTTGGTAGCGATATAAACGTCGGTATTGGACTTGGGGTAAGGCTGCAGTTGCCTATCGGTCCTATAAAGTTGGATTACGGGTTTCCTATAATCACCGACGATTATACTGAAGATGCTAATCCTGAGTTTCACTTTAGTATGGGGTCATCATTTTAATTTCAATACCTAATTGGGAGAATCATTATGTCAAGAACATCTAAGTTTTTATCGGTTTTATTTGTGTTGTTTGGTTTTTTGCTGACTACAAAACTGTCTGCTGAGGATATAAAAATCGGATATGTCGATTTTGATCAGATAGTCAAAAGGTATTATAAAGCCCAGATGTTTATGGATAAAATGAGAGAGCGTGTCGGTAACGA